>NZ_JADOZQ010000014.1:0-57370 GCF_015669105.1 Romboutsia sp. D33t1_170424_H2
TTCTAACACCTATATTAACTTTAGTTATTTCTGGATGTCCATAAGTTCCAGTATTTGCACTATCAAGTAAAGCCATTGCATCTACCCCAACCTTACCTGTTTCTAGTGTTAATGCAACTAAATCATCTGCTGTTAAAGTGTTATCTAAAGTCTTAGCTAATGTACTTTGCATAAATGCATTTACTTCTTCACTATCATAACCTAGTGCATTAGCATGTTTCATATATGCAGACATTCCTTTTAATCCATATATTATAAGTTCTCTTAAACTTCTTATATCTTCATTTTCAGTAGCTAATACTCCTACTTTGCTTGATTTTTCATCCATTTCTTCTTTAGTTGATGCATTCCATAAAGCTGCTTCTGATAAGTTTACTTTATTTTCTAATGTAGCTAATAATTCTTCTTTAGTTGATAAAGTTTTTGCAACTCTTTCATAGAATACTAAATCATCAAAGTTAGCATTAGTTATTGTTGTAAATAAGTTTATAGTTACTAAATTATTAACTTCATCTGCTACTTTTTTTCCTTCATTTCTAAGTCTAGTTGTAACCTCTGATAATCCTTTAGTTACATATATTAATAAATCTTGCATTCTTGCTAGATCTGGTGATTTTCCACATACCCCAAATTTTGTACATCCTGTACATCCTGCTGTTTCTTGACATTGGAAACAGAACATTTTATTTTCCATAATTATTCCTCCATCACTGTTGTGTTTTCTTATCTTTAGAATACTCCTTATTGGTTATTTTTTCTGTAACGTATGTTACATTTTATAAAAATTTATAAGATTTTTTATTAATATAAATCATGATTGGTTATATATATCACAAAAGTTGTCTTAAAAAATATAATATAGTACAACTAAATTAGGATGTGATAATATTGAGAAATTTAAATTTGTCTAAGGTTAATGTAGTTATAGAACCACCATATACAGCTACGTCACCTATTAGATTTAGAAGGTATAATATACTTCACCTAGATAATCCAAGAGAAGTTAATTTATCTATTTCACCATACTTTTATAATCTAGATTTATATACTACTAGTACAAACTTAATATATAGTCAATGGTATTTTATATATGGTGATAGGTATCAAATAACTTTTGCAGTATTTGTTGGTGATTACCCTTACGATGTAGCTAAGTATCGATATGAAAAGTTTTTAGAGCTTCTTCCTATGTCTATAAGCGCTGTAGCTAATGGAGATAAAAGTCTTCTAGAAGCTAACCCTAGCTTGTATGAAGCTCCCGTATATGTTAGATTCATCTCCTCCTACCCTCAATTTAATAAAATAGTTCCTTATAAATTTATTAAAGACTATATTGATGATAAAGTAGATGTATCTGTTAAATAAAAATAATTTTTTAATTTATTGGTATTTATAAAAAATGATTAGTACTTTGTATAATTTATAAAATAAGGAGGAACGAATCGTTCCTCCTTATTTTATTTAAATATCTCAATACTTCTATCTAGTATCCCAGTAAAGTAAGCTATAACTAAGCCATAGTTAGTTATAGGTATATTTTTTTCTTTGCATAGATTTATTTTGTTTATTACACTTTTTCTATTAACCATACAAGCCCCACAGTGTATTACTAAATCATAATTTTCTATGTCATTAGCAAAGTCATAACCTACCTTAAAATCAAAATCTAGCTTACCACCTGCTATTTTTTCTAGAATTTTAGGTATTTTAACTCTACCAATATCCTCATGACTTATATTGTGGGTACAACTTTCACACATTAATACTTTTTGACCTGGTTTTAAGTCTTTAAGTTTTCTAGCTCCATTTATAAAATCTTTAAGCTCTCCTTTTTGTCTAGCAAATAGTATTGAAAAACTTGTAAGCTTCATATCCTTTGGTATCATAGCATCTACTTCTTTAAATGCTTGTGAGTCAGTTATAACTAAATCTATATCTTTTAAATCTTTTATTGCGTCAACTAGTTCAGTGTCTCTTACCACATAAGTCTTTATGCCATGATCTAAACAATCTCTTATCACTTGGACTTGTGGAAGTATTATCCTACCTTTAGGAGCTTCTGAATCTATTGGTACTACTAATACAACTTTAGAACCATAATCTAGTAAGTCTCCTACTATTGGCCTATCTTCTTCTTCAGTTTCTAATTTTTTTATAATAGTTTCTTTTAAAGAATCTATATTAGTATTTTCTTTAGCTGATACATATATTGGATTTTTGAATTCTTTATTTATATTATCTATCTCATTGTTTTTTAGCTTATCTAATTTATTTACAACTACTATATGAGGTATATTATATTTATTAGCTTCCCTCTTCCAAGTCTTATATGTACTTATATCGGGATTTTTACCGTCTACTACATACATAGCAAAATCTAGCCTTTTTAAATAATCATAGCTTTTTTTAATCCTCATTTTGCCTAATTCACTTTTATCTTCAAGACCTGCTGTATCTATTAATAATACTGGACCAAAAGGAATTAACTCCATAGCCTTTTGAACAGGGTCTGTTGTTGTTCCTTCCACACTAGATACTAGTGATATTTCTTGACCTAATATTTTATTCATTAAAGAGGATTTACCACTATTAGTATTACCATATATCCCAATATGTTTTCTATTTGCATTTGGAGTATTGTTCATAATTACCTCCTAAAGATAGAAATCTCTTTCTCCAGACTTCATTTTCCCTAAACTTTCCTTTGTATAAGATTTAATATCTTCTCTTTCTATACTTTCGACTTCAGTGTTTATTATTTCTTGTGCTTTATCATATAGCTCTTTATCTCCATAGTCTAATGTAAACTCATGAAGTGTCATAAGTGCATTAGGTTCACATACATATTTTATATTACCAGACTTGGCAAGTTGCATAAATCTATCTCCAGTTCTACCTTTTCTATAACATGCTGTACAGTAACTTGGTATATATCCATCATCTAATAATTCTTTTAGTATTTCTATAGGACTTCTCTCATCATTTGTCTTAAACTGTTTAGTTTCTTTTCCTTCTTCTCTTTCCTTATATCCACCAACACCAGTTGAAGAACCTGCAGATATTTGACTTACTCCATATTTTAATAGTTCTTTTCTCATAGCTGGAGTTTCTCTTGTTGAAAGTATAAGTCCTGTAAATGGTACTGCAATTCTAAGTATTGCTACTATCTTTTTAAACATTTTATCACTAAGTAAATGTGGATAATTTTCTAACGTAACCCCCTTAGCTTCTTGAAGTCTTGGTACTGATATAGTATGGAATCCTACACCATATTTTTCTTCTAAGTGAGCATTATGCATCATAAGTCCTAAAACTTCAAATCTAGGGTCTGCTAGTCCAAATAATACTCCAGCTCCTACATCATCTATTCCTGCCTGCATAGCTCTATCAAAAGCTGTTAAATGATAATTATAATCTCCTTTTATAGACTTAGGATGCATTAAATCATATGTTGGCTTATGATAAGTTTCTTGGAATAATATATACGTTCCTATCCCTTTCTCGTGAAGAGCTTTATAATTTTCTACAGTAGTCGCTGCTATATTTACATTAACCCTTCTTATTTCTCCATTTGCATTTTGAGTTTTATATATTGTATCTAAACATTCTAATACATAATCTATAGGTGCATTAACAGGGTCCTCTCCAAGTTCTAATGCTAACCTTTTATGTCCCATTTGTTCAAGTATTCTTACTTCTTCTGCTACTTCATCCATTGTAAGTCTTCTTCTATTAAACTTATTATCTCTTTGATAACCACAGTACACACAGTTATTTACACAGTAATCACTTACATAAAGTGGTGCAAATACTACTATTCTTTTTCCATAGATGTCTTTTTTAATTTGCCCTGCTAATGAATATATCTCTTCTAAATCTTTCTCATCTTCAGCTTGAAGAAGTATTGCTATATCTTTATAAGATAATCCTTCTCTTTTTTTAGCTTTATTTAATACTTCTTTTATCTCTTCATTTGAAGGATTTTTAGTTTCCTCTAATATTTTGTATATATATTCATGATCTATAAACATTTAAAACATCTCCTTTAGTTAAATTTAAGTAACATTTATTAATTTGTGCTTTTAAAACTTATACTATTTTCATATTAACCTCTAAAATCAGGATTATCTCCTCTAGTTATTTCAACTTCAAATCCAGCTTCTTTTATCTTTTCTTCAGTTAATCTTCTATATTCTGCATCTTCATCTAATATGTATGCTTTATTATTGTATAGAGAATATTTTTTTCTAACACTCATAGGTGATAAATTTGGCATTATAACATTTCCACCAGCTTTAAGGCCTGCATTTCTTCCATTTTTATCAATACTTGATAAGGCAGTCGTTGCAGGAAGTAATACTTTTGGAAGTAATAATCTAACTATAGCTAAACATATTACAGTTTTTTCTAAGCTCCCATGAGGATAGTCTTTAAGTGGAGTATCTTTATGAGGAATAAAAGGTCCTATTCCACACATTGCAGGTTCAAACTCCTTTACAAATCTTAAATCATTAGCTAAATCTTCATTAGTTTGATTTGGTATTCCTACCATAAATCCTGCTCCTGCTTGATATCCTATTTCCTTTAGGTTTTTTAAGCAATTAAATCTAACTTCATAAGGTTCTCCTGGATGAATAGATTCATATAGCTTCTTAGATGCACTTTCATGTCTTAATAAATATCTATCCGCGCCTGCTTTAAACATTTTTTCATAAGATTCATAGCTTCTCTCACCTAAAGATAAAGTTAAAGCATTATTTGGAAATTCATTTTTTATAGCAGTTATAATTTCTACCATAACATCATCAGTATAATATGCATCTTCACCACCCTGAAGTACAAAAGTTTTATATCCTAGCTTATCTCCTTTTCTAACGCATTCTAAAACTTCATCAATATTTAGTCTATATCTCTCGGCACTTTTATTACTCCTTCTAAGCCCACAATACAAGCAATCCTTCTTACAAAAGCTTGTAAGTTCTATAAGCCCTCTTAAATAAACTTTATTTGAATAAGTTCTCATTCTCGTTTCATGTGCTTTTTCTATGAGAAGATTTTTTTCTTCTTCATTTATATTATCAAGTAGATAAAGTAATTCTTCTTTACTTGCGTCATTTTCACTATATAGTTTATTTATTATATCTATAACATTCATTAATATCACCTCTTTAATTGAGTTAAAATAAAATCTCAATACTACTTAAAATAAGTTTTAAGCACTATTAAAATTTCATTTAATATATTCAAATTAAAATTTTATTATTTTAATTAATTTTCAAAAAATTTTTTAATCAATTTATCAGAGTCTCAAAATGCATAAGTTTTATGAATTAACTATAAAACTCATGTATTTTGAGACATATTATATTAAATATTCCTTTGTACTAAATTATTCATATAAATAACTTTTTATCCAATGCTTTTTTCTTCACTTTTAGCATTATCAACTTTAACATCTCCACGACCTAACATATAATATTTAGAATCAAATTCTGTATGTAAAAGTTCATGAGATACATGAGATAATGGTTTTTCAAAGAATTCATCATAAGCTTTTATAACTTCTGGGTTTTCATAGCTACATTTTACATTTATATGAGCATCTTTATTGTATAATCCTTCTATACGCTTTAATCTTATTTCATTAGTTACTCTCTTTTTAGGTTGTTTAGGTTGTCCAGCCCCACCTATACATCCACCTTTACATGTCATTACCTCTACAAATTGATAATCTACTTCACCACTTTTTATTTTTTCCATTAAAGCTTCCGCATTATTTGTAGTTTGAACAGCAGCAACTTTTATAACTTTATCTTCTATTTGAAGTGTAGCTTCTTTAACTCCTTCAAGACCTCTAACTGGCTTAAAATCTAATAATTCTTTAGTTGGTCTCTCTCCTGTTAATACATGATAAGCTGTTCTTACTGCAGCTTCCATAACTCCACCACTATTACCAAATATAATACCAGCTCCACTACCTTGTCCCATTAGGTCATCAAAGTTAGAACCTTCTAAAGCTTCAAAATCTATATCTTCTTCTCTTATCCACTTAGCTAGCTCTTTAGTAGTTAATATGTAATCATTGTCTCTTAATCCTTCTATATTATTGTATTTGCTAGAAGAATTCATTTCAGGTCTACTTATTTCATATTTTTTAGATGTACATGGTGTTATTGTTACATTTACTATTTTAGCTGGATCTATATTTGCTTCTTTAGCAAAGTATGTTTTTATAGCAGCTCCTTGTATACCTATTGGACTTTTAGTTGTAGATAGATTTGGTATAAACTCTGGGTAGAAAGTTTCTACATACTTAACCCAAGATGGACAACAACTTGTAAATTGAGGTAAGTTCTCACTTTTATTGATGATTCTGTCAACTAACTCATTTGCTTCTTCCATTATTGTCATATCCGCACCAAAAGTTACATCAAATACATACTCTCCACCTAATTTTCTAAGTGCAGCTACCATTTTATCTTCAACATATGAACCTACTTCATATCCAAACTCTTCTCCAAGTGCAACTCTAACTGCTGGAGCTGTATTAAATATTACTATTTTTTCAGGATCATTTATAGCTTCTTTAACTTTTTGATAGTCTTCTACTTGAGTTATAGCTCCTACTGGACATGCTACTGCACATTGTCCACAATGTATACATATAGCTACATCACCTGTTTCCTCTAGGTTAAATCTTCCAGCAACAGCTATATCATTATCACAAGTACGTTTACATAATCCGCACTTTATGCACTTATCGTAATCAATTTGTATAGCTGGATTGTCTAATTCTACTGGTACAACTTTTTCTGTAAATAAATGTTTCATGATTTTTCCCCTCTGCTACTTTATTTTATTGTCTAAAAAAATTTAATCATCTTATATGACAACCCTCTAATATTTATAAGGTTGTCATATAGTGCTTTAAACTTTAAACTATGGTTTTTATATATTAGATTTGCCATTTTTCGACATATCTAATATAAATTTATATACCCAAATTTTTAATTTATTATCATATTTTTTAATTTTTTTTATTTTTTATTAAGAAAACATTTCCCATTTAATTACAAATTTGTATATTTTCCATTTTACTTTGACTTATATAGCCATTTTCAATTATAATCTACTAATGAATGGATTTTTTTACATGAGGAGGAAAATATGTCTTTTTTAGAGAAATTTAAAAACAAAAAAGTTATGATTGGGGTAAGTGCAGTAGTAATAATAGCACTTGGAAGCGGTTATTTTATTTATAGGAATAATAAAATAAATAATGAAGTAAATGAGTTAAATGCTCAAATAGAAACTTACACTATAGCAGATAGTGAAAAGGTATTTATAAATGGGGTTATAGTACCTACTCAAACAAAAGACTTTAATCCTTCTACTGAGGGTGAAATAAGTAAGTTAAATGTTACAAATGGTAAGATTGTAAAACAAGGGGATTTATTATTTACAACTAAAAATCAAAATATACTAGATGAAATAGATGGTCTTAAAGCTCAAGTTAATGAACTTAAAAAAGCAAATACAGAAAATGACCCTACTATAAAAACAGAAATAAACAAAATAAATGCACAAATATCAGCACTAGATAAAAAAGCTTATGTAAATACTTATGCACCTTTTGCTGGTAAAGTTTATCTAAATAATAATGAATCTGAAAATAATAATATGCAAGGTCAAACTTCATCATTTATGACACTTATAAGTTCAACATTTTATATGCAAGGTCAAGTAAGTGAACAAGATTTAGTCAAACTTCAAATGGATGATCCTGTAGATGTATTAGTATTTTCAAATAACAAAAATTTAAGTGGTAGAATTAGCTTTATATCAGATAGACCAACTACTAATACTAATGAAATGAATATGGGCAATCAAGGAAATATGTCTTACTATGATGTTAATGTATCTTTTGAAAATCAAGAAGGTTTAGTTAATGGATTCCATGTTCAAGGTTCTGTAAAAGTTAATAATTCATTAGTTAAGGTACCAACAACTGCAATATTAGAAAATAAAGAAGACGGTACAGCTTATGTATTTAAAGATTTAGATGGAATACTAAAAAAACAAATAGTCGAAATACATGACAAAAATGAAGAATTTAGTGTAATCAGTTCTGGTCTTGAACCAAATGATATAGTTATTAGATATATATCACCTGAAATGAAAGAAGGCGACCCAGTAAACACAGATAATGCAGGTGCTAATAATACACCTTCAAATGTAGATGATTCTACTGAAACTACTACTGAAGGAGCTGAGAATTAATTTGAGTAATGTAATTAGACTAGAAAATATAGAAAAATATTATAAAGTTGGAAAAGATAGACTTCATGTTCTAAAATCTCTAAATCTTGAAATAGAAGAAGGAGAATTTGTAATGATAATGGGTAAGTCAGGTAGTGGTAAAACTACCTTACTTAATTCCCTAGGTCTTTTAGATAAATTTGATGAGGGTAAGTATTTCTTTTTTGATAAAGATGTTACTAATCTTAGTGAAAATCAAAAATCTGACTTTAGAAATAAAAATATTGGATTTATATTCCAACAGTTTAATCTAATAGAGAGTTTAGATATTTATCAAAATGTAGAACTTCCATTACTTTATAGCAATCACTTAAATAAGGCTCAAAGACAAGAGATAATACTAGAAAAATTAGATTCAGTTGGTCTTGGTGATAAAGCAAAATCTAGACCTCTTCAATTGTCTGGTGGACAGCAACAAAGAGTAGCTATTGCTCGTGCACTTGTTAACAATCCATCATTAATATTTGCAGATGAACCAACAGGAGCACTTGATAGTGAAACTAGTAATGATATAATGAACGTTTTAAAAAAGTTAAATGAAGAAGGTAAAACTATAATAATGGTTACTCATGATAGTGATTTAATAAAATATGCCACTAAAGTCATAAGACTTAAAGATGGTGTATTATCATCGGAGGTATAACCTATGAATATGATGAAAAATGCATTAACTAATTTAAAAGGACATAAACTTAGAGTCTTTATAACTCTAGTTTGGATAATAATAGGTATTACCTCTGTAATACTTGTAAGTTCTATTGGTAATGGTGTTAAAAAAGAAGTTCTAAAATCAGTTAGCAAAGTTAATCCTAACAAAACTCAAATATACTTTGAACCTACTAACTCTAATATGTCAGGTATGACAAGCTTTTTATCTCCATTTAAACTTAAAGATTTAGAAGAGTTATCATTTTTAGAAGGTGTTGAAAAAATTGGACCTGCTAAAGATGATTTTGCTATGAATTCTATGTTTTATTCTGAAGCTTATTTTGATAAAAAAGCTACATATGTTGATGTTTCACCATTAAAAGATGATACTACTTTAAATCCTCTATATGGAAGAAGTTTTTCTTATGAAGACGAAAATAGAAAAGTTATTATAATAACTCTACAAAATGCAACTGATCTATTTGGAACTCCTGAAGATGCTTTAGGTAAAGGTATAAGTATAAATGGAAATATATATGAAGTAATAGGCGTTATAGACGAAAGTTCCGTTGTTAAAAAAGAAAAGGAAAAATCTAATTCTTTTGAATCTATGTATTATGGAGATATGGATTATCTAACTTCATATATGCCAAAAAAAGCTTTAGATGTGCTAATGAATCAAAATATGTATCCAACTGATATATACCAATTAGATTTAGTTGTATCTAATGGATATGATTTATTTGAAACAGCTTCTAGAGTAACACAAAAACTTCATGAACTTCATCCGGATATAGAAGGAACTTATCAAGTTCATGATCCTAGTGAACAAACTAAAGCACTTGAATCTATGGTAAATAATATAAATATGTTTATAACTGTAATCACTGCTATTTCTATGTTTGTTGGTGGTGTTGGGGTTATGAATATTATGTATATATCAGTAATGGAACGTCAAAGAGAAATCGGTATAAGACGTGCTATAGGAGCTAAACCTCGAGATATAATGTTACAGTTTTTAACAGAATCTGTATTTATAACAGTTTTAGGTGGTATACTTGGTATAATAATAGGATTTATAGTTGTAAACTATGCATCTAGTTACCTACCATTTAAAGCTATAGTTAATATAAATAGCTTATTCTATGCCTTTATTGCTACTATTGTAACAGGAGTTATTTTTGGTATAGTACCAGCTTTTAAAGCATCTAGATTAGATCCTATTAAAGCTATATATAAATAAATACTTTAATTTAACGTATATTTCATACTAACTAAATAATAACGATGTTTAAATAATAAAAAAGGAGCGTCTTTAAAAGACACTCCCTTTTTTATTATTACATGCTTATTATCTTTGCTAATGATACTATTACAATTAAGTGAACTGGATAGAACCAATAAAACATCCATTTTATAAACTTATTAGATATTCCTAATTTTCCATTGTACATAAGTATTGGAATTATTGCAAATACCATCATCCATTGGTAATCCCATAAAAATGCAGCATCTATAAAATCAGGTCCAATCATAGTTACTAGTCCAAGTAAACTAAACACAATGTAAGCTAAGACCATACAAACCTTTTTTTCTCTTAATAAGTAGAATATTAATACCATACCTACTCCATATAAAGATGCTTCTGTAAAAAATCCTGCTATTCCAAATAAAATAGCTAATAAAATTTTCCAATTTAGAATACTAAATTTATCCGTACTTGATTTTGCATATTCTATCATGCTTAACATACAAACTGCAAATCCTAATGATAAAAATATATTATTTGGTATCTTAAACACTATATCTACCCCTATCATTAATACAGCCATTGAGAAAAGTCTTTGTATATATTTGCTTTTACTTCTTGTATGATAAAAACCTTCAACTATTAAATAGAAAAATATCGGTGCAGCTAACTTTCCTAAATATCCAAACCATATAGGTACTTGATTGTTTAATGCTCCATTCATATAAGTATAAATATGATCCATAGCCACAAATATAATAGCCATAATTTTTAATGTAAAATTACTAAATAATTTCATTTATGTCCTCCTGTATTGATTTGTGATATTATTTTATTATTTTTTGTTAATACGTACCATCGATTTAGATTACATTATACTTACAAATTTGTAATGTAATAGTGTTTTAAGTCAAAAAAATAACATAAGCCTAATATTAGGCTTATGTTATTTTTTATTATATACACTCTTTATCAGATAAACTTAGATTACCATCTACTATAGATATTATTCTATCTGCTTTTTTAGCTATATTTTCATTATGAGTTATCATTATAAGAGTTTGATTATATTTTTTTATAGATGTCTTAAGAAGTTCCATAACCTCCTCAGTAGTTTTAGTATCTAAGTTTCCTGTTGGTTCATCTGCAAGTATTATACTAGGTTTTGATGATAGTGCACGAGCTATTGCTACTCTCTGTTGTTGTCCACCTGATAACTGATTAGGAAGATGTGTTTTTCTATCACTAATTCCTAGTAAATCCATTAAGTCATTTATATATTCTTTATCAACTTTTCTATTATCTAATTTTACTGGCAATTCTATATTTTCAGCTACGTTAAGTACAGGTATTAAATTGTATTGTTGAAATACAAATCCAACTTTTTGTCTTCTATATTTTGCTAGTTCCTTATCACTTAAGCAACATATATCTTTCCCATCTACTTTTATAGTTCCACTACTTGGTCTTTCCAGTCCTCCTACTAAATGTAGGAATGTACTTTTTCCGCTTCCACTAGGTCCTACTATTGCAACAAATTCCCCTTTGTTTATCTTTAAATTAGCATCATTTAATGCATGTACAGTTGTTTCTTTTTTTCCATATATTTTACCTAAATTAATAGTTTCAAGTATAACCATAATAAATCCCTCTATTCTATAATATTTATAGCATCTACTATATTAGTTTCTTTTATTTTTCTTGCTGGTAAATATGTAGCAAGTAATCCTATTACTATATTAACTGCTATTATAAGTAGATAAAGTTTATAGTCAATAGCAAACTCTATGCCTATAATTTCAAATCCAAGTCTTTTATACATTCTGATTTGAAGTAGTATACCTAACACTATTACTATAGCACTTGAGAATAAACCATAAAGTATTCCTTCGTATACTATCATGTTTTTAAAATCTTTATCACTTATTCCAACTGCTCTTAACATTCCAAATTCGCTAGTTCTTGATGTTAGGTTATAACTTACGTTGTTTATTATATTAAACATACTTATTACAAATAGAACAGCAACTATACCATAGTTATATATTAAGAATTTCTCATTCATCTTAGCATCATCTTCTTTATCTTTAATCATGTCTATAGTAGTAGTTCCTGGCACTTTACTACCTATTTTACCTAATTGTTTATTTATAGATTCATGGTCTGCTCCATCTTTTATTGTTGCATATACTAAATCATAATTATCTAAATTAGTTATATTTTTAAATTGATTATCACTAATTATAACGTCTACTCCATTTTCTCCACTATACATACTATCATCTGCATAAGGATAATCAACTATTGCTCCTACTTTAAATTCATATTCATCATATTCATAGTTATCTTTACCTTGCCAATATTTTTGTGTATCTATTTTACCTTTTGGATATTTTACTTTTACAGTATCCCCTACTTTTATATCAACTATTGGTTTTCCATAAGTACTATCTCCTACATCATAATAATCCTTGTAATCTTTATAAGGTTCATAAGCATGTGGAATATATACTACTGCTAAATTTTCTTTTTTCATTTTTTCTTTATTTATCTCACCACTTACTATGTGATTATTTAATTCATCTAGCATTTCATCATTATAGCCTTTTAATTTTTGTTTTAATAGGTATCCATTGTTTTCTTTATCTTCTATTAAAAGTCCATTTAGTACTTTTCCAACATAACCACCCTTAGATTGGCTTTCATAAAATTTCATATTTAAAATATCGTCTCTTTTAATTGGCATTCTACTATTTAATATTTTAGCAGTTTGAACTTTATCAATACCATTTATATTTTTTATGTCTTTTACATCTTCATCTTTTAAACCATTTTCTTCATCAATACTTCCATTGACACTTAGCATAAAATCTCCTTGCCAATATAATTTTTTGTAATTATTTTCATTTCTTTCCTTGCTTCCCGTTAAGCTATAATCAGTTTTTATAATCATTATCCCACCTATACTCATAGAAAACATAATCATTATAAATGCTTTTTTATTTCTAAATATATTTTTTAAAGATATATTTTTAGTAGGTGATATATTCTTACTTAGTCTTGATATTATAAAATTACTTCTTTTGATTTTATCTTTATTAAAATTTCTTCTTATAGCTTCAATTGGTGATATTCTTCTTATTTTTATATAAGTTAGTATACTTATAACAAACATTACTAAAAGTATGCATACTATAGATAGTAAAATAACTTGTGTTGGTATAACAAATGGTGTTTCCTTTACTGGTCCTTCAAACTCTATATTCCCTGCAAATTTATTAAATAATTGTGCTCCACCAATTCCAAGTATTATGCCTATAGGAATTGATACTACACTTAATATTAAAAGCTCATATAACATAAGTAAAAATACTTTTAAATTAGTAGCTCCTATTGCTCTTAATACTCCATACTCTCTTATTCTTTGATATATTGATGTAGTGTATATACTATATATTACAAGTCCTGCAAATAAACTAAGTACTATAGATGTATTTTTGCTTTCTGAATCTAATCTTCCATTATTTCTTGCAGAATCTACAAGCATAGAGTTTATCCCAGCTTGTTTTTCTTTATCTATTTTAGCTTCTTTTATTATATTTGATATGTTTTTACTTATATCACTATTTTCATTAAATTCTACATGAGCTGTAAAGTTATTAAGTTTATTTTCATCTAAACCTAAAAACATTTCACATCTTCCAACACTTTTATCTTTATACCTATCTTTAAGTATTCCAACTACCTTAAAAGTTTCAGGTTTTTCTTTATTGTATAATTTAAAAGTTATTTCTTGATTTAGTTTGGGCTCAAGCCCCATACTATTTAAAATCCACTCTTCTACTACTACTTCATTATTTCCCTTTGGAAATCTTCCTTTTAAAAGTTCAGTATCACTATTTAAATAATTTTTATCTGAATAAAGTATATTTATAGGTAGTTTTTCACCAACATCACTAGATGCATAATAAGATGTTATGCCTAAATCTTTTATGTCTCTTCCATTTTTAACAGTTTTAAGTTGGTCTTTGTTTATATCTTTAAAATATGCATGATACTTTCCAGTTTCTCTTTTTAATCTATCCAAGTCTGCTTGTTGTGCGCTTCTTGATAATGTCCCAACGCCTACTATTAATGCACTAGCAAGTACTACACTAAGTACTATAGCCAATGACCTTGATTTGTAGCTTTTTATATATTTAAAAACTATCTCCAAATCATTTTTCATATTCACCACTTCCTTCCTTTTGATTAATTTGATTATAGCTTCTTTAAAAAAATGTATCAAACTGCATTTTTTCAAGTTTTTAATGGTTTTGTGTACAAATTCATATATCTATATTCAAGTTTAAAACCTTTGTTTGCAAATTTCCACTTTTTACATATTTTTTTATAAATGTTATAATTTAATTAAAGAATCGAAAACTTAGGGGGAATTATGAATAATATTTATATCTTACCTGTATACATACTTCTTTTGTTTATAGGTACTAGCCTTTTATTTAATAGATATGAATTTTATAGGAAACTTTCTTTAAATAAAAAGTCTTTGTTATCATTTTTTGTATCATTTATAACATTTTTATTATTTAATATTTTATATAAACACATATTGTTTGAGGTTATAAATGATTATTTTTTAAGGGGCATTATTAAAACTTCATTATCTTTTGTTTTAATAATTATTTGTATATATATTGGAAATAAATTTATCAAGTTAGTAGATGATAATATTATTAAAGAAAAAAATCTAAATGCTTCAAATAATAAAATAGAGCATAAAGATAATATTATTGCAAAACTTCGAAGTCAAAAACATGATTATCTAAAGCATCTTCAAGTAGTATACTCTTTATTAAATACTGGGCTTACTAATGATGCTAAAGAATATATAACAAATATATCTAATAACTTTAGAAGTAAAACTTCAAGATATGGTAAAGTATCTTACCTTGATGCTATAGCTTCATTAAAATATGAAGAATGTCTTATGAAAAATATAACTTTTGATGTTTATATACAAGATTTTATAGACAATCTAATTATAGAGCCTAATGAAATGAGCTCTGTACTTCTTAATATAATAGATAATGCAATTGATTCATTATCTACAATATCTAAAGATAATAAATACATCAAACTATTTGTCTATGAAGATGAATTTCAATATGTTATATCTATAAAAAACAACGGCCCTAAAATATATAACACTGATGCAATATTTTTAGAAGGCTACTCTACTAAAGATGGTACAGATAGAGGTTATGGTCTTTATTTAGTAAAAAATATATTAGATAAATATGGGTATTATATATTTGCAAATAGTGATGATTTTTTAACAGAATTTACTATACTAATACCCAAATATAATTAACTAGGAGATTTATATGATAAAAGTTTTAATATGTGATGATGATAAAGCTATAAGAGATGATATAGAAAATATATTAAAAGAATCTGGATATGTAGATTATATAAAAAAAGTTAAAAATGGAATTGAGGCTATAGAGTTTATTAAATCTGAAAAAATAGATTTACTTATAATTGATATTGATATGCCTTATAAAAATGGAATTGAAACTGCTAAAGAAATAACTTCTATTGACAAAGATATTCATATAATTTTTGTTACTGGCTTTTCAGATTATAGCTTAGAAAGCTTTAAAGTTCATCCTGTTGATTTTATAGTCAAGCCATTTACTAGGGATAAAATAATTGATTCTGTAAATATAGCTATTGACCATATAAATTCTCATAAGTTAGCTAAAACAAATTTTATAGATGATACCTTATTTGTATATAAAATAAGAAAGCAAATACATATGCTAAATTTTGATGATATAGTTATGTTTGAAAAGAACTCTAGAGCTATAAACTTATATACTAAAGACCACGATATTATAAAATTTTATGAGAACTTTGATGATTTAGAAAAAAGAATACCTCCAAATTTTTTCAAATCACATAAAAGTTACATAGTTAATCTAAAATTAATTCATAAAGTTATTCCTACTAATAGGTCTTCTTTAGAAATAAGGTTTATTAATTTTCAAGAAAGTGCAACTCTAAGTAAAACCTTAGAAAAAGATTTTTTATACAGATTTTATAGAACTAAAAGATTTTAAATATAAAGAAGGTATATAAATTATTGTAATTTATATACCTTCTTTCTCAATTCAATTGTATTTGTTACTCAAATCTTTCATAAAATAGAGAATTTATAATTTCATTCCAATTAAAAATACTATATTCAGATTAAACTTTTCTGTATATAGTATTGATATTATTTTTATTATATTATTCAAATATAGCTGATTGCTCTTTGTCTTTTATTTTAGATATAACCTCTTCACCTTTACTTATAATATATACAACACATATTCCTATAGTTAAAAATCCAATTCTTAATACTATAGATGTTGGCGTATTAAATATAAACATAGATGCCACTAAAGCATTTATAGCTACGAAAAACATCTTTATTTTATATTCGTATATGAATGTATATATATATCCTAAGCTAAGGGTTACAAAAGTAAAGTATTTTTCTGGCACCAATACTTTAAATAATATAACAAAAGCTATAGCTCCTAATATTGTACTTATAAGTCTTTCTTTCATACGCTGTTTTGAATCTTCATGTTGTGGTTGAGTTAGTGACATTACTGCTATAGTAATCCACATAGCCTTTTGAGTATTTAAAACCCTCCCTATAAGTATTGCTATACTTATACCTATTGCCATTTTTACTGCAAATCTAAACCTTTCACTAGAAAAATCTATATTTTCTTTACATAAATCTTCTTTTATAGATTTTTTTGATATTTGTTTTTTATAATGACTTATATAAAGTGTTAAAGCCATTATAACTCCACCTATAAAAGATGCTACTACCCTCATAATAGCTTGTGTTTCATCAATAGGTGTTCCATCTAAGAATACATAAAGTAAAATAAATGGTAAAAATACTTTTGTTTGTAAATTTTCTGATGTTATATAGATTACCATAAATACTGATATAAGGTTTATTAATATTCCAAGTAATATTCCAACTTGACTAGTTAAATATGTAACTATTCCTATAAAAGTAAATAATCCTATAGTTATAAATACAGATTCTTTAACATTGTATCCTAAATCTATATCCTTAAACATTAATGCACCTGTTATTACTGTTACCCCTGTTAGGGTGTTTTCCGTTCCAAATAAAAAAGAGAACATATTTACAAATGCTATTATGATAATAAGTAAAATTAACTTATTAATCATTAATCTTTTAGTAATATTTGTTTCCAAATTCATCCCTCATTTCATATTTTTTAAGCTATTATACCAATATAAATTTTTAATCAGTAATCATTTTTTAATTAAAATTATAATTACTTTTCTTATAATCAAGGAGTAATTATACTACTATAAAACTTTAATTTCAAGTACGTAAATTTTTATAAAATTTTTAATGGCTAATACTTATGTTATATGCGCTTATATTATGAAATGTTAAAATACTTGTATAATAAATTAAAGGCACATAACTGTGCCTTTAGTAAAATTTTATATCTACTATTTTCCCTAAAGCTATTAGCTCTTTTTTAAGTTCATTCATAAGATATAGCTTTATACTTAGCTCATTTGGGAAATCAGGATTTTGGTGTGCTGGATTTATTGCCCTTCCAACTATTAAAGTTATATGTGTACAATCCTCATAAAGCATTCTAGCTAATTTTGATGCACCATCTTCTTTATATAAAAAGTTTAAATTAGTTTCATATTTTATTCTTTTAAGCTTTTTTAGTGTTTCCTTAATAGTTAATACACCTTCTGTTACCAAGTCAATCCCCTTTATATAACCTATAGGTGGTATATTTTTATCAAAAATATCAAAACTAGTTTTTAGTTCTACACCTAGTTCTCTTGCTACTATATTTGCAGTAGTACCACCACATACTATCTTTTTGCCATGAGTCTTCATTATAGTATCTACTATTTTACTATCTATAGCATTATCTATTGGAGGACCTGAAAATAATACTGCATTTTTACGCCTTATGGCCTTTATAGTAGCTACCGTTGTGTCATCCCCTGGCTTTTGCATATATAGTTGATCGCAAGCGCCTAATAATAAATCAGTTACTTGTTTAGCCGACATAGATTTATTTATATTTTTCTTTAAGTATTCATCTACATTTTCCCACTGCCACCCTAAATTTAGGATAGTTCCAACTCCAGCATGTATGACTCCATCGCTGACAAATACTAAAGTATCTTTTTCATGAACTTTAAACTGACTTTCTTTTACCTTGCGTCCACCTATATCAATAGTACTCCATTCTATTTTTTTGATTTCTCTATCACTTAAAAAAAATATACTAGGATTGTCAAACTCTGCAATATAGGCAATATTATCTTTTGCTATTTTAACTATTGTAAAAGTTGAATATGCCAAATTACGCTCTGAGCATACTGGTAAGGTTTTTACTATTGTATCTACAACCTCTTCTATTTTAACTCCTTCTTTTAGCATAGTTATAGCTATTTTAGATGTTAAAGTTGCTAATATATTTGCTTTAACTCCACTTCCAAGTCCATCTGATAGCACTGCGATAAACATCTCTTCATCATTATAAAACTCAACTTTATCGCCACATAATTCTTCACCATATTTATTTAAGCTACTACTAGCAAAATCTATAAAAAAATCCATTATAAATTCTCCTCTTCTTTTATAAGTTGTTTAAGATTTGTTAGTGTAACCTTAGTTTGAGCCGTTGTTTCTCCAAGAAGACTTGCTATTTCTTGTGCTACTATCATTTGTTTGTCTATAACATCTTGAGCCATATTAACAGCATCTATTTTCATACTTTTTATTTTATTTTTTAGTTTTTCATCCTCTGTTATATCGTCTCCTATCCAAAGCAATACCTGATTTTTATCTAACCATATTATACTTTGAATTATAGTTGAGTTACTTTCTTTTAGTATTATCCTTTCTTTGTATATATTTTTCTTACTTGTTTTTACATTTTTAAATTTTTCTTCTTCTAGAAACATTCCTATAGGAATATTCTTAGCTTTATTGCTAGACATATTAAAAAAATGTTCTGCCGCTGGATTTAATCTAGCTATTTCTAATTCTTTATTTACTACGGCTATCATATTTGGTGTCATCTCAAATATAGTACTAGTTAGATTTTCTGCTTTTTCCCTCATAAATGGTAAACACATATTTATTTCAGCCATATTATTATATACTGCTATTGCTTTTTCCCTACAAGAATGATATCCACATCCACCGCAGTTTAGCTCATCACTTTTATCGTATTTTCCCATATCTTTTAATATTTCCTTAAGTTCATTTTCACTTGGTTGTTTTAATTTATAATCTTTTGCTGGGAATTCTTTATAAATTGATATATTTATGTTTTTATTTTTTGAAGTGTCGTTTTCAATTATTAGGCTATTATTTTCATCTAAGTATTTTGAAAATTCTTTTATATTTTCTTTTTTTTCATAAACACTATTATTGTCCTCAGGCATACCAGATCCACCAATACAACCATGTCTACAAGCAGTCATTTCAAATAAAGTATTTTTAAATTTTCCTTTTTTTATTTCATCTAAAACCTCTATACACTCTCTAACTCCATCCACTTGTATTATAGTTCTTTTTGGTTTTTGACTTTTTATTTTATCTGTTATGCTTCCTATTATAGGCAACATTCTTTTTTCTTTTTCTATATATTTAAATTCTCCATCCTCTAGACTTTCTAAATCTATATTCTCCTCTTTAAACCACTTATCTAATTCTTCAAAAGTTATAACAGAATTTATAGATTTTTCATCGTGTGCGTCAGTTTTTTTAGATAAGCATGGTCCTATAAAAACCACTTTAGAATCTGGATATTTTTCTTTTAGTATTCTTCCATGTAGTATTGACGGTGATGTTACAGGTATTATATTTTTAGTTAGTTCAGGATAGTGTTTTTGGATTAGATTATTTATAGATGGGCAAAAGCTTGTTATATACACATCATCATTTTCTTTATTTGCATATTTTATGTATTCATCTAATACTAAATCAGTAACCTCTACAGCTTCTTTTACATAATTAAATCCTAACTTTTTTAGTGCTGTTGGAATTTTTAAGCTATTTTTGCCATATATTGCGCTAAAGCTTGGTGCAAGTGATGCAACTACAGTTTTCCCCATTTTATTGTAGTGCTTTATCATAGATACTTCTGATTTTATAAGCTTGGCATTTTGTGGACAAGCTTTAAAACATTTGCCACATATTATACATCTCTCCTTTATAATATGTGCTTGTTCTTCTTTTACTTTTATAGCATGTACAAAGCAAGTTCTTATACATGCATAGCAATTTTTACAATTTGCTTTGGAAAAGCTCATAAACCACATAGTCTATTCCCCCTGATAGTTAATTTTATATCTTAAACTCACGCTCAAATATATCTTTTGCATTTTCTTTATCAACAGAAAATACTACTCCGTCCCATCTCATAACTGATACTGCTTCTTTACAATTTCCTATACAAAAAGATGCACATAATTCTATCTCTTGTTCTAAGTTATTTTCCTTTATTAGTTTTTTAAATGCCTCTATAACTTCATATGATCCTTTTAAGTGGCAAGCACTTCCTATACATATTTTTATGGATTTCATATTATCTTCCCCTTAAGCTTTCTTTATAATATAATTTTAGTTAACTATGTAGCTTATTTCTATAATATTTTTTTAATTTTATATAATTTATTTTTAGTTTTATTTATATATCATAAATATATAGTCTTAAATCTTGTAGTTTATCCCTAACTAAATAAGCAAGTTGATTTTCATTATTTATACTTATAGAACCTATCCTTGTTATTCCACTTATATTTCCTACCTTACTTAATTTAGTATTTTCACTTCTATTTTTAACATCATATATTCCTATTTCCATCTCATAATTGTTATTTGTAGTTATTATCACAAGTTTACTTCTATTGTTATTTAAATAAATTGATTCTACATTTTTTATATCTAGTTCTTCAGATTTATTTTTAGTATTTATATATATTCTATTTATTCCATCTCTATGTTCTAAAGTTAATATACTTCCATTATTGAATACTTCCATATCTATAATATTATTGCTATTTATTTTAATAGTTGACTTATTCATTTTTAAATCATATTCTAGCAAAATACTTTTTGTATGATTATTTTTCAATAGCTTTTCCATAAACATATATAACTTTGTTCCATCACTAGAAAATTCGACTTTATGTATAAACTCATCATCTTTAAATTTATATATCTCTCTTTTAGTTCCATTGATTATATCATAATAAATTAAGCTATTATCTATAGTATATATAAATCCACTACTATCTAAAACCCAGCTTAATATTGTAATAGGCCTACTTTCTAATATCTTAGAACTATTTTCTTTTAAGTTTAATATACTAGTTACTGGTTTATTTTTATAATCTTGTATGCATAGAAGTACTTCTCCATTTGGAGATATACTTCTATAACCATAGTACATAACTTTTCCAGCACTACTGCTATTTATTAATTTTTTTTCTTTGCTTTTAATATCTATAGATACTATATCAGTTTTGCCCTTTTCTGATTCAAATAGTAATATATTATTATCTAAAATCTTCATGGATAATACATTTCTACTTAAAGATATTACTGAGTTAAGCTTTATAGGTTCATCCTTTTTTTTTAATTTATTCTCATTATATATATATTTACTAGAACTTAAATTTACATTTTTAGTGTATTCCTTATCTTTATTTATACCAAAGTATATTATCATAGAAAGTATACCTACAATACAAAACAAAACTATTAAATTACTTCTCTCTTTTTTAAAGATATTAAAATTTTTCATGTCTCCTCCTTAACTTATTGCAGGCAATTTAACTAAAACCATGGTTCCTTTGTTTACTTCGCTTTGTATTTCAATAATGCCGTTATAACTTTCAACTATAGATTTTACAATAGCAAGACCTAAACCTGTACTACCAATCTCTCTAGTATCACTTTTAGATACTCTATAAAATGGTGATAATATATTTTCTAGTTCACTCTCACAAATTCCTTCACCACTATCAACTACTTTTATATTTATATATCCGTCATTAACCTCTGCTTTTACATATATGGTTGTATTTATTTTTCCATATTTAATAGCATTATCTAATAGATTTATTAATATTTCCTTTATCTTATCTTCATTTCCAATTATTTTTAAATTTTCCTTAACATCTACATCTATTTTCATATTGTATTTTTGAGACTTGTGTATCATGTCCTCACAAATACTTATTATGATTTTTGATACATTTATTTTTTTAAGTTCATAGTCAAAATCTTTTTTAGAATTTCTAGATATTTCTATTAATTGAACTATCATTCTATTTAACCTATTAGCCTCTGATATAATTCTATCTATACCTTTATTAAAAAATTTTTCATCTGTAAACTGATTATCCTTTAAAACTTCACTATATCCTATTATAGTGGTCATTGGTGTTTTAAGTTCATGGGTTACATTATCAAAAAATCTCTTTTGTTTTTTTGATAATTCAATTAAATCATCTCTATCTTTTTCTATTATCTTAATTTGATGTTTTATTTTTTTTGCCATGGTTTCAAAATCTAAGCTTAAACGACCTAATTCATCATCTGAATTAATATCTATATCTATATCAAAATTACCACTTGCTATCTCTTTAGTTTTATTAGCTAAAGTTATTATAGGCTTAGTTATCTTTTTAGATATAATGTATGCTATTAGTATACTTATAAAAAATACGCCTATAGAAAAATAAGCTATCTTTTCTATAAAAGATTTACTTTGATTATATAAATATGTGTAATCACTTTTATACCTTATAATTCCTATTAACTTATCATCATGTAGTATTGGATATGATGAATATACATTGGTTTTAGAATTACTATGCTTTATAGTGTAAGATACCTTTTGATCTATAGCCTCATCTAAATCTTGCGTTTTCTCTAACTTTTGAGAATTTTTGGTTCTTGGATATACTAGCTTACCTTCACTATCATATATATATACCATACTTTCTAGTCTGTAGCTTAAATCCTTTGATATGTTACTAGAAGCCGCTCTAAAAGATATATTATTAAGGTTTAGTCTATTAAATTCAAAATACTCTTTTAGGTATAAGTCAATGCTTTTAGATTTTTCTTTTATCTCTTTATCAATTATAAATTCATTGTTATTTTTGAGTACTGAATTGCTATATGTTACTATGGAATATATTACAAAAAATATTATTCCTAAGAAAAATAGCATTATTTTATTAGTTATAGATTTTTTCATATTTACCTACTCTTATCATTTAGTTTGTATCCTGTTCCTATTACAGTTTCAATACAGTTATATTCTTTTAATTTTTTTCTAAGCCTTTGAACATGAGTATCTACTGTTCTTGTTTCACATTCAAAGTTTATCCCCCATATATTTTCTAAGAGCTGATTTCTCGTCAATACTTTATTTTTATTATTTATAAAATAAAGTAGTAACTCATATTCTTTACTAGTTAAATGAATTGCTTCATCTTTATCATTTTTTACTCTCATCTCACTTTTATTTATTTCTAATCCATTTTGTAGCTTTATTTTATCTTCTTCGCTTTTAATAGATTTTGATAGCAAATCTATTCTCCTAAATATAGACTTTACTCTTGCTATAACCTCTCTTACATTGAAGGGCTTTGTTATATAATCATCAGCACCTAATTCTATCCCTAGTATTTTATCTATTGTATCTGATTTTGCCGTCAACATTATAATAGGCGTTGAATATGTAGTTGTAACTTTTTTACATATATCTAATCCACTTATATCTGGAAGCATTAAATCTAGCATTATTAAATCTGGATTAAAACTTTCTATAAGCTCAAAAGCCTTTTTCCCATTTTCTGCTACTTCTGTTTTGTATCCTTCTTTTCCCAAAGAATATGCCAGTAAATCTGATATATTTTCTTCATCTTCAACTATTAGTATTTTTTCCATAGATACTTCACTTCTTTCTTTTAAATAATTCTACCTACCTATTATATATTTAACTATAAACTATTTATATATTATGTATGTTACATGAATGAAACAATTTTGTAACATGAATAGGATTTATGGTTATATTTTTTGTATATATATATCTTACTATATTTTAACAACTTATTTTTACCTTAAATGATAAATTTTGACACAAAACTGACACATCATTGACACACCATTGCTATATAAGTTTTGTAAAATTTATATATGTTAAAAAGATATAAAAAATTAGTTTAATATAGATAATAATTAGAGGTGTAAGGTTTATGTGCGGATTTGTAGGATTTATTGATAAAAATTCAGATAAAGAAAATATATTAAATAATATGCTAGAAGCTATTGTTCACAGGGGTCCTGATGAAATGGGAACTTTTATTAACGAAGATATAGCCCTTGGATTTAGAAGACTTAGTATAATCGGAGTTGATAATGGGTTGCAACCTTTATATAATGAAGATAATAGTTTAGTATTAGTATTTAATGGTGAAATTTATAATTATAAAGAATTACGTGATGAACTAATTGAAAAAGGTCATATATTTAAAACTCAAACGGATAGTGAAGTTTTAATACATGCATATGAAGAGTTCGGAAAATTTATGGTAAAAAAACTAAGAGGTATGTTTGCTTTTTCTATATGGGATAAAAAAGCTAAAACCCTTTTTGCTGCAAGGGACCCTTTTGGTATAAAACCTTTTTACTACTCTAGAATCGATAATGATAAATTATTATTTGGTTCAGAGATTAAAAGTTTTTTAGCTTATAAGGATTTCAAAAAAGAAGTCAATAAAGAGGCTCTAAAACCTTATTTAACTTTTCAATACTCAGTACTTGATGAAACTTTCTTTAAAGGAGTTTATAAATTAAAGCCAGGACATTATATGATTTATAAAAATGGTGAATTGAAAATAAGAGAGTACTTTGATGTAGAATTTAAAAATGAAGAAATTTCACTTGATGAAAGTATTAAAAGAATAGAAAATGTTGTAGCTGAATCTGTTGATATTCATAAAAACAGTGAAGTACCTGTTGGTAGTTTTTTATCTGGTGGTGTTGATTCTAGTTATATAACTGCATCTTTAATGCCTGCTAAAACTTTCTCTGTTGGTTTTGAAGAAGACAATTTTAATGAGTCTGGACTAGCTAAAGATCTATCTGACATGTTAGAAATTAAAAATATACAAAAGCTACTAACTTCAGAAGAATGTTTTGAAAACTTATCAACTATTTTGTATCATATGGATGAACCTCAATCAAATCCATCATGCATACCACTATACTTCTTATCAAAACTTGCTAGAGAACATGTTACTGTTGTATTATCTGGCGAAGGTGCTGATGAAATTTTTGGAGGATATGAATGGTATGATGATGATGATAGATTAAAAAAATATAAAAAACTTCCTTCTTTCATAAGAAAACCATTAGCAATTACTGCAAAAAAACTACCTTATTTTAAAGGTAGAACAACAATAATTAGAGGTGGTTCTAAAGTTGAAGATTACTTTATAGGACAAGCTTTTATATTTGAAGAAAAAGAGGCTAATTCTATATTAAAGCCAAACTATAAAAATGCTCCTTCTATAAAAGATATAACTAAACCTATATATGATAAAGTTTCACATATGGATGACTTAACTAAAAAACAATATCTTGACTTAAAATTATGGTTAGCAGGAGATATATTACTTAAAGCTGATAAAATGAGTATGGCTCATTCTCTAGAACTAAGAGTTCCATTTTTAGATGTTGAAGTTATGAAAGTAGGAGAAACTATCCCTCCAAAATATAGAGTTAATAATGGTACTACAAAACTTGCTTTAAGAGAAGCTGCTAAAAATAAGCTTCCTGATGCTTGGGCTAAAAGAGAGAAAAAAGGATTCCCTGTACCTATAAGACATTGGTTTAAAGAGGAAAGATATTATAATACAATAAAGGAAAGTTTTACAAGTGATTATGCTAATGAATTTTTTGATACTAATGAAATAGTGAAACTTTTAGATGACCACTTTAATGGCAAAACTAATAATGCTCGTAAAATATATACTATATATACTTTCTTAGTTTGGTATAAAAGATTTTTTATAGACCAAATATAAGAAATTGAAAATATAAAAATATTAAAAGAAGTGAATTATTATAATAGTTCACTTCTTTTAATATTTTAATTACAATACAGTTTTTCTTATTATATAAATTGAATATATTTTTACTTTATATGAAATTAAGTTTATTAAAATAATCAATACTTAACCTTATTAATCCAAATTATTTTTTATTTGAAAGATATAACTTCACTACTTTTTTCTATTACTTTCCAACCATCTTTTACTTTCTCTAATTGGAGTTTAGAATGAGCTATTGCCTCTGAATGTTTTCCACCTTGAGTTACTATTACTTCTTTACCATCTTTGTTAGTGTATTTATTTTCATCTATTGTCTTATGAGTATGCCCTGCAAATATAACATCTATATCACTAGTTTCTCTTGCTAATTCTTTTATTTTATTTCCTGGATTTTTGGGCTTTTTAGGTTCTTCCCCACTATGAACCACACTTATTATTATATCAGCCCCATCTTTTTTCATTTTAGGTACCCATTTTTTAGCATCTTCTACTAAATCATTCATATATAATTTACCCTCATATCCATCTTGATCTTTTAATTCTCTTGATTTAGTAGGAACCAATTTTTCTCCATCCCATTCTTTTGATTCTCCTACTTCTTTTATGGTTAGTCCTAATATTCCTATTTTTAAGTCTCCATATTTTGTATTAATATTTTTTATTATGTATGGCTTTGTATAGTTTTCATTATTACTTTTATATGTGTTTGCAGATAATATTTCCATATTATTATCTTTAAAATCATTTATTAATGTATCTAAACGACTTTTATTATTGGATACAAACTCATGATTTCCAAGAATCACAGCATCATATTTTAATTTTCCCATATTAGTTACTATTGGAGCAACTCCTTCTATTTCACCATCTTTAAATCGTAGAATAGGAAACCCATTTTCTTCAACTATTACACTATTTTTTTTAAACCATGAGTTCATTTCTGGAGTTTGCATATCAAAAAAATCTCCACTATCTACTAATATCAAATTTTCATCCTTTTTTCTTTGTTCATTTACATATTTTTCTAAATCCTTACTTACTATCCCATGTAAATCTGTTGTTCCAAGTACATTTACCTCAATATTTTCCTTTTTCCCAAATCCTATGCTAGTTAGTGCTAATACTCCTGCTACTACTCCTAATATAACCCTTTTTTTCATAACATCCCCCTCATTATGCTTTCTAATTATAGTATATCATAGATATTTATATGTTTACTATGCTTGTGTTAATAGTATAAATTTCTTAATAATTTTGTAATAATTAATACATTGGTTTATAAATTCTTAATAAATCTATAATTTATTGTTAAAATATGTTTTTTAGTTGTATGATATAATTGTTTTAAGGGAGTGATAAAATGAATGAAAATATATTAATAGTTGATGATGATAAAGAAATAGTTGATGCGATAGAATTTTATTTAAAACCTGAGGGTTTTAATGTATTAAAAGCTTATGATGGAATTGATGCTATTGAAACTTTAATAGATAATAATGTAGATTTAGTTATTATGGATGTGATGATGCCAAATCTTGATGGTCTTAAAGCGACTTTAAAAATAAGAGAAAATAATAATATTCCTATAATACTTTTATCTGCTAAAAATCAAGATATTGATAAAATTTTAGGTCTCAATATAGGGGCTGATGATTATGTTACAAAGCCATTTAATCCACTAGAACTCATTGCTCGTATTAAATCTCAATTAAGAAGATTTATTAACTTAAATAATAACTCTAGTAATAAGAATATTAACGATTCTAACGTATTGAAAAGTGGTGGTCTTAGTTTAAATAAAGATACTAAGGTAGTTAGCTTAGATGGAGAAGTTATTAAAGTAACTCCTATTGAGTACAGGATACTTGAATTTTTACTTTTAAATAAGGGAATCGTATTTTCATCTACAGAAATATATGAAAATGCTTGGGATGATATAGCTTATAACTGTGAAAAAACCGTTGCTGTTCATGTTAGAAGGATAAGAGAAAAAATAGAGATAAATCCTAAAGAACCAAAATATTTAAAGGTGGTGTGGGGAATTGGATATAAAATTGAAGACATTAAATAAATCTATTAATATAGAAGACTCAAAATTAAAGGTAGCTTCTTTACTAATTTTATTTTTATCTATGTCTATATGTTTTGAATCACTATTTAATCTAGCATTTAGCTTTCATAACATATATGAATATTCTCCAATAGCAAGATATATATTCTTTGGAAATGTAATACATTTAGATAATCGGAGTATTTTAAGTATTGAAGTGATAGTTACTATAGTTTCTTTAGCTATATCTATAGGTTGTATTGTAGTTTATAACATAACTAAAAAATCTAATATAAAAATATTTGACTCTTTTATAAATCTAACTTCAAATGTTTCTATTGAAGTATTTTTATTTATAATAGGTTTTATATTCTTTATAAGATTTCATACTTGGTCATCTGCACCAGATTTTTTTGATAATTCACTTATAGTATGTGATTTTTTAATCCTTACAACTACTTATATAGCTTATAAAAGTTTTAAATTATCATCTAATAATTTATTATCTAGATTAATAGTACTTTCTATGATTAAGGATTTTTTAGATAAACAAAATAAAAAAACGATAAACAATAAAATAGCTAGTATATTAGTAATATCTATAATAATACAGTTTATAATTATGTTTATATTTTTATCAGTTATAAGCTATTTTTCTATTTTTGCAATGATTTATGCTATGCTATTTTCTCTATTTAGTATTATACCTTACTCTTATATATACAAATTATTAACTAAAAAAACAAAATATATTGAATATATATCTAAAAATATAAAAACTATAGAAAATGGTGACTTAAGCCATAAATTAAAGGTAATTGGTAATGATGAAATATCATCTATTGCAAGCAGTATAAATAATATAAGCTTAGGACTTGAAAAGTCTCTTAATGAGCAACTAAAAAGTGAAAAAATGAAAACAGAGCTTATAACTAATGTAAGTCATGACTTAAAAACACCACTTACTTCTATAGTTAGCTATATAGATATACTTAAAAATAACGAATTAGATTCTAAAACTACTAAAGATTATATAAATATCCTAGATAAAAAAGCTACTAGACTTAAAGATTTAGTTGAGGACATATTTGAAGCATCTAAAATAAGTAGTGGTGATATAGAAATTAATCTAAAAAAAACTGATATAAAGGAACTTCTAATTCAAAGTATCGTTGAATTAGAAGATAAAATAGAGTCTTCTAAGCTAGATTTTATAATAGATACGCCTGATTATCCTGTATTTACCAATATAGATGGTAAAAGAATGTTTAGGGTTTTTGAAAATCTTATAACTAATATTACTAAATATTCTTTAGCTAATACTCGTGTATATATAGATATTAATGTTAAAGATGACTATATATTTATTACTATGAAAAATATATCTAATCATAGATTAAATATTTCTTCCGATGAACTATTAGAGCGATTTGTCCGTGGTGATGTTTCTAGAAATACTTCTGGAAGTGGATTAGGATTATCTATTTGTAGCAATTTAGTGGATCTTCAAGGTGGTAGTCTTAAGCTTGATATAGATGGAGATTTATTTAAAGTTATATTAAAATTTAAGATTTACTAAATTTATTAATAAAATTATAAAGGGCTATATTTTAATATAGCCCTTTATAATTTTATTTTTTATCTTCAAATACTACCTTACCGCCACATATAGTATATTTTACTTTACCAAATAATTTATGTCCTTTAAATGGAGTATTTTCACATTTTGATACAAATTTATCTACTACAAACTCTTCGTTTTCATAAAATATAACTATATCAGCAACTTTCCCTTCTTCTATGCTCCCACTTTCTAGATTGTATAATCTAGCTGGATTTATAGTCATTTTCTCTATTAACTTCATCATATCTAAATGATTGTTTTTAACTAAGCTAGTTATACCAAGAGAAAGTGCAGTTTCAAGACCTATTATACCACTTGGTGCTTTCGTAAATTCTACATTTTTCTCTTCATATGTATGAGGTGCATGATCTGTTGCTATTATTTCAATTGTATCGTCCTTTAAACCTTCAATTATTGCCATCTTATCTTCTAATGTTCTAAGTGGTGGATTCATTTTAGCATTAGTACCATAAGTTAATACATCATCTTCAGTTAGTGTAAAATGATGTGGTGTTGCTTCTGCGTATACATTAGCACCTAACTTTTTTATAAATCTTACCATTTCTACTGAATTTTTAGAACTTATATGTTGTATATTAACTTTTGCCCCACTTTTTAAAGCTAACATACAATCACGACTAACCATAACATCTTCAGCAACATTTGGCGCACCCAATATTCCCATTTGTTTAGATATTTTACCATTATTTATACCAGCACAAGTTATAAGTGATGGGTCCTCTTCATGAAAACTAAGAGGAACGTTTCTCTCCTTCGCCATGTTCATAGCCTTAAGTATAATATCACTATCCATTATAGGTAGTCCATCATCAGTAAAGCCTACAGCACCAGCTTTAATCATTTTATCCATATCAACTATTTCTTTACCTTTAAATCCTTTAGTTATTGCACTTGCTTGTAATACATTTATTGATGATAGTTTAGCTTTTTCATTTATATAATCTAAAGTTTCTTCATTATCAACTATAGGATTAGTATTTGCCATACATACAACTGTTGTAAATCCTCCCTTAGCTGCTGAAGCTGAACCTGTTAATATATCTTCTTTATGAGTAAATCCTGGATCTCTAAAATGAACGTGTACATCTATAAGCCCAGGTGATACTATACATCCTTTAGCATCTATTATTCTATCAACATCATTTTCATCTATATTCCCTATTTTTTCTATTTTATTATCTTTTATAAGTATATCTACTACTTCATCTCTTTTTGTTTTTGGGTCTATTAGTCTTCCATTTCTTATAAGTATCATATTTATCTCCCCTTTAGCTGATTAATGTATAACTAAATTTACTATATTATACATTAAGTTATGTATATTTTAAACAGTTTTGCGAATTTTGTACTAAAATTATTATTTATAGTTCACTTTTAAATATATATTTCTATAAAACTTATATATTATAGTAAAAAATTTTAAATTAAATATTAAATAATAATTATTATACGAATATTTATATAATCTACTTTATTAATTTAAATATTATACTTCTTTTTATATCTATAGCTTTTTTAGGACATAATTCATGACAACAAAAACATCTTATACATTTATTTAAATCTATTTCTATCTTATCATTTAAAGTAATAACCTTAGCTGGACATACTTCTATACATTTTTTACATTTTATACAATCTTTATGTGATATAAAAGGCTTTGGAGTTATCATCCTTGTAAGTGGCTCGTGTATAAATTTAGGCATAGTTGATGATAACAGCCTAAAATCTTTACTAGTTTTAGGTATCTTAAAATCTTTTATTATAAATCTTTCTATGTTATCACCCACTATAGATATATCACTTAAGTCTTTTTTTATATGTTCTCTTTTTATACTCCCTCTTATAGTAGATACTTTATTTATGTCTAGATTTATAACTTTACATGCTACTATATCTATCATATAAGGACTAGGCGATGCTAATGTTATGCCAATTTTTCTTGGTGTTCCAGCTGAAGGCCCTTCTCCTTCCATGCCTACAATTCCATCCATAATAGTCAAACTTGGGTTTACATAAGAACATATATCTAATAATACATCTTCACAAAATATTTCTTCATTTGGAAATCTATAATGTATTTCTGCTTTTTGAAGTCCTGCTATAGAGCCATATAAATTTTTAACTCCACCTGTAAATGTTGCCATTCCATGAGTTTTTAATTTACATATATTTATTATATGATCTACTTTAGTTATTGGAGTTATAATATTCATGTATTTTAAAGCTTTAGCATTTTTATTTTCTACCTTAATTTCACTTATATCATAATTTAGTTCTACACCTAGTTCATCCGCTATATCTTTCATACCAGTTGACTTATATATACTTTTTAATGAAGGTACTGTATACGGACCACCTGGGCTATCTCCTATTATTATTTTACAATTTAAATTAAGTAACATTTCACACACAACTTTAACTACCATTGGATGAGTAGTTGTTGCTTCTTTAGGACTTTTTTTCATTAGCAAATTTGGCTTTATTAGTACTTTGCTATTTGGTTTTATATACTTTTCTAACCCACCTAAATCTTCTAAATTTTTACTTATTGCATGTTTTACACTTTCATAGCCATAATCATTACATTCCCTAATTGATACATTCCCCATTTGTTTCCCCCTTGATAAAATTGTTATCCTATATCTTTACATAATTATATCACAATGAAAAAATCTTTCTTGAAATTCTCATATTTATGCCTATTTTTAGCTATTATTTTTATATAATGTATAAAAAGTTTTCTATAAAATAACTATATCTTTTAAATTTTTATAATACTTTATATATAATTAGATTATAATTAAATACATAAGGAGGGATATTTTATGAATTCTCATGAAATAGATTATAAACTACATGGACATGACATGCAATTTGTTGAAATTGAGTTAGATAAAGGTGAAAGTGTAGTAGCTGAAGCTGGTTCTATGATGATGATGGATGAACACATTTCTATGGAAACTATATTTGGAGATGGCAGTAAAAAAGGTGGTTCTAAGCTATTTGGTGCTGCTAAAAGAGTTTTAACTGGTGAAAGTCTTTTTATGACGTCATTTACTAATACTTCTAACAATAGAAAAAAAGTATCTTTTGCATCACCATATCCTGGTAAAATAATACCAATTGACTTATCTGAAATGAACGGTAAGCTAATATGTCAAAAAGATTCATTTTTATGCGCTGCTAAGGGAGTAAGTATTGGAATAGATTTTAGAAAAAAACTTGGTGTTGGATTTTTTGGAGGTGAGGGATTTATCCTTCAAAAATTAGAAGGAGATGGTCTTTGCTTTATTCATGCTGGCGGTACTATTATAAAAAAAGAATTAATGCCTGGTGAAAAATTAAAAGTTGATACTGGATGCTTAGTAGCTATGACAAAAGATATAAAATATGATATAGAATTTATAGGTGGTATAAAAAATAGCTTGTTTGGCGGTGAAGGGTTATTTTTTGCAACTCTTACAGGTCCTGGATATGTTTGGATTCAAAGCTTACCATTTAGTAGACTTGCTTCTAGAGTATTTGCATCTGCTCCTCAAGTTAGTAGTGACCAAAAAGGTTAAAAAATTATATTTATATATATTGTAAATTTATTTTAAGAATAAGTAATAGGAGCAAATTTCTACTTGGAGATAGCTCCTATTTTAAGTTAAAGATTAATTTTTAAAAAGGAAATTGTAATAATGATAGGGCAAGTAAAAGATTAAGTGGGAATCTTCTACGTCTAAAACGTCTAAATCTTCTAGGTCTTCCAAATTGTCTGCCACGTCTTAGTTGATTATTATCTTCATCTACAATTACATCTTCCCCAACTAATACAGTAACACCATCTTCATCTACACTCTCAATAATTCCATCAAATACTTGTCCATCTTCCATCATTAATACAACGTGGTAATTTAAAAATCTTTTACATTTATCTCTTAAACTTTGTAAATCTTTATTTTCGTCAATTCTTTTTAAATTCATTTTACTAATCCCCCTTTCTAATTATATAGTATTTATTTTTAGGATAAATGGTGATAGTTTTTATTAATATATATTAGATTAATATAATAATATTTTTAATAAAAAAATGTATACTTGCCAGTTCTGACAAGTATACATTTTTTTATTTATATATAAATATTGTATTATTTTTACAAGATATCTTCGTTAGAAATAGATTTTAAATTTAAATAAAAATTCCCTAATGTAGTATAATAATATGGTGTATACCATAAGAACCCTATTCCTAAAGTAAATACACATAATATAGCCCAACCTAGAAAACTTAGTTCTAATATAAACAATTCCCACTTAAAGCCTTTCATCATATTTGCACTTTTCTTTAAACAATCCATTATTGATAACTCTGGATTTTCTGCTAATATATAATATGCTTGTGAGAACATTAACATCACTATAATACCTGGTATTACAAATAAAAATGTTCCTATTACTGAAGCTATAGTTATTATTAAATTTATTACAAAAGATTTTATAAAAACATTAAATCCAGAGAATAAATCTGTAAATTTAGCTTTTTCATTATCTGTTGCTAAGTTTAATATAAATCTACTAAATCCTAATTGTATTGGACCTGCAAATATTAATCCTATTATATTCAAGGTAATAGCTATATTTTCATTTAGCCAAGATGAACTTGTTCCTATTTCAACACTTGTTCCTTCTACTATTATAGTATATATTAAACATGTTAATATCGCTAATCCCCAATGACCCTTTAATTGCATTTTAGCACTATTTTTTAATTCAGCTCTTGAAATCATATGCCTTCCCCTCCAATTATATTGTTAGTTTATTATATTCTAACAAATACTGGATATATTTTATACTATATTAACAATATTGTAATTAATTTATTTTAGCCTCTTTATTAGTCTATTTAATATTTAATTCCGCTCCAATATACATTATCCTTAACAATCGTAATATCATCAAATTCAACACCTTCTAGTGCCCATTTTTTAAACTCCATAAATCCAGTTCTATCAACAATATATCCAATATGTTCTTTTGGTAAACTTTTATCTATATATTTTTCTACATACTTATAAGTATTTAGTATTATCTTAATTATATTTTCTTCATCTGCCCATATTGAAAAATCTTCTGCTAACCTTGGATTCTTCTTACCGCTTCTTCCCATTATAGCTAATCTATAATATTTCTTAGGATCTCTACTCCATGCATTTGTAGGACAATTAAGTACACATTCTCCACATCCTATACATTTACTGTGGTCTCTTATTACCCTATAGTTTTCTGCATGTAATGCACCTGTTGATAACTGCTTACACTTTTTAACACAAGCCCCACAAGATACGCATCTATCTCTTTCGTAGTGCGGTAAAGTCATTCCTATTATTCCAAAATCATGAGTTCTTGCTTTTATACAGTCATTTGGACATCCTGTCAAAGCTATTTTTACATGTAAATCATTTGGAAATACTGCTTTTTCTATTTTCTTTGCAAACTCAGTTGTATTGTATTGCGCTTTCGGACAAACTTTATTACCTATACATGATGCTATATTTCTAGTTCCTGCAGCAGAATATCCTTTATCCTTTTCTTCTTGATTTATTTCCATTTTTTCTATAATTGATTGGACAAGCTTATTGACCTTTTCCATATCTTCCATTTTTATACCAAGTATTTCAAACCCTTGTCTAGTAGTCATATGTATTTGACCATTTCCATACTCATTTGCTATCTTTGATACTATCATTAAACTTTCAGAGTCAACACATCCTCCAGGAATTCTAACTCTTAATGCTGTTTCGTATCTATTTTTAGTTATTCTATAAGCATTTTTCATTGTCTTTTTAGTATTTAAATCTCTTATCATAACATTCCCTCCTAATCTATAAGATTTTTAGCATAAGAATAATCAAATACAGGCCCATCTATGCAAATATAAGTATCATCCATTTTACAATGACCACACTTACCTACTCCACAACACATTTTTCTTTCATAAGAAACCCATATATTATTTTCTGCCAAATCTCTTTTTAAAAATTCGCCTACTGTAAAATGCATCATCATAGGAGGACCTACTACTATTGCTGATGTATTATTTACATCTTTTATTTCTAAATCTGGTATATATTTTGTAACTAAACCAACATTACCTTTATAATCGTTTTCACCTTTATCCACAGTAACTATTACATCTAATTTTTCATCCCATCTTTTTAAATCATCTTTAAATAATATATCTTGTGGTGATCTAAATCCAGCTATTAATTTAAAGCTTTTGAATTTTTGAGGATTATTATAAAAATATTCTACAATTCCTCTAACTGGTGCAATTCCACTTCCTCCTGCAACTACTATTATTTCTCTATTTTCATATATACTTATGTCAAAACCATTTCCATATGGTCCTCTTATGAAGAATTTATCTCCTATTTTATAATTAAATATTTCATTAGTTACTTTTCCTACACTTCTTATTGTAAAATCTATATAATTATCACCATACCCACTTACAGATATTGGACTTTCTCCATACTTAGATATTGATATCTCATAAAATTTTCCTGGAAGTACATCTTTAGTACTACATTCTACTCTAAAAGTCCACTCTATATCTGTATGTTTAACTATATCTATTATCTTAGCTCCTACTGGAATATACGAATTCATATTACTCTCTCTCCTTACTTATTTCATTTACTTTTTCTATACATTTTGAAAATGATATATATTGAGGGCAAGCATCATCACATCTTCCACACCCTACACACATGTTGTAGCCAAATCTCTTATTGAAATCATATATTTTATGCATTGTTTTAAATCTCATTCTTTCACCCTTAGTTTTTCTAAATTCATGCCCTCCAGCCATACTTGTAAAGCCGTCAACTTGACATCCTGCCCATATTCTTCTTCTTTCACCTACTTTTTCATTTTCTTTGTAAAAAACATCTTGCATAGTAAAACAAGAACATGTTGGACATACAAAGTTGCATCTTCCACAAGCTATACATCTTGAGTTATACTCTTGCCACATTTCATGTTTAGATATTTCTTTAGAGTTTATTTTATCTATTTGTGGCACTTCTATATTAAATAAGTTTTCCTTTACAAAATCTATTTCAAATTCACATTTTTCTCCATTAAATATTTTTAAATCCTTATCTTTTATTTCTAGGAAAACTTCATTATCGTCTATTTTAATTCCCATAGAATAATTATCCGTTTTATTTGAATCCATACTTATACAGAAACAATTTCTAAAACTTTCTCTACATCCAACAAGAACAAATTTTACTTTCTCTCTTAATTTTTTGTAATAATAATCTTCATCAATTCCATTTTTTAAATATATCTCATCTAGTCTTTTCATTGCATTTATATCACATGCTCTTAAAAAGATTAATAATTTTTTATCATCAATATCGCTTTCCTTAAATTCATTTTCTGTAAAATAAAATAATATTTGTGTTATAGGAAATACTATTTCCTTGGCAGAAAAGTTTGATTTTCTATTTAGTTCCATTTCATCTAAAGAACTTACTTCTTTATATCTTACAACGTCTGTATCTGAGAAAGTTCCCATATATTCTAATGATACTGGTGCTAATATTTTATATTCATTACTAAGTGTTTTCAATTTTTCATTAAAATTTTCTTTGCTTAATTTTATCTTCACAACAATCACCTTTTCCCTTTTCTATTGATAAAATTTTAACATTTATTATAATTATTTTCCGTGATTAATATCACGTTTTTATAAAAATAAAAAGAAATAGCAAAACTTTAATGTTTTACTATTTCTTAAAGTACTCTGATAATCCTTTTTCTTTAACAAATATTTTTTTATTTTCTAATTTAACTAATCCTTCATTTTGAAGTGTTTTCATTGCCCTTGATAAAGTTTCTCTTTTACATCCTAGCATATCTGATAAATAAGTTATGCTTATATTTACATCTATTAATGTCCATTCTCCTTTATTTGTTCCAAATTCTTTGCTTATTCTATATAATTTAGCTGCTAACTTTTTATCCATTTTTATAGAAATTGAATTTTTTAGTTGTCTATATAATCTTCTATTTCTTCTTTCCATGTAATTTATTATATTTTTAGTTAAGTAAAAATCTTTCTCCATAACCTTTATAAAATCATTTATATTATATTTTAGTATAGTGGCGTTCTCAAAGACTTCACAAAATACTGATGATTCTCTTTTTTTATCTGTAGTTATTTCATTAATCATTTCGCCTTCATTTAATATAAATATTACTTTTCTATCGCCATTTTCATTTATTTTAAATATAGATACTTTTCCATCTATAACAAAGTATATATTATTTATTTTTTCTTTTTCCTCAAATAAAACTTCATTTTTTTCTAATTTTATTGTGTTGCTATATTTCTTAAGTTCTTCTTTTGTTTCATCTTTTAAATTTTTAAATATATTTATATTATCTATATAACTGCTTTTTATCATCTCTTCACCATATTCACTCTTATTATAGTTTTATTTATCTACTTAATTAGTATATCACATATTATTATAAAAATTAAAAAAGGCCATCTCATATGAGATGACCCCTTTATTTAAACTATAATTAGTTTTGCTTTCCAAAATGTCTTTCTAATAATCCTAAGAATGCTTTACCATGTCTAGCTTCATCTTTACACATTTCATGAACTGTATCATGTATAGCATCTAATCCTAATTCTTTAGCTCTCTTAGCTATTTTTAATTTTCCTTCAGTTGCTCCATATTCAGCTTCTACTCTTGCAGTTAAGTTAGCTTTAGTATCAGCTACAACAACTTCCCCTAATAATTCAGCAAATTTTGCAGCATGTTCTGCTTCTTCAAATGCTATTCTCTTGTAAGCTTCTGCAACTTCTGGGTATCCTTCTCTATCAGCTTGACGACTCATTGCTAAGTACATTCCAACTTCTGTACATTCTCCAGTAAAGTTAGCTCTTAAACCTTCTAATATTTCTTCGTCTACACCTTTAGCAACACCTATTCTGTGTTCGTCAGCCCAAACCATTTCACCCTTCATTTCTTCGAACTTATCAGCTCCAACTCCACATACTGGACATTTTTCTGGTGCAGTTTCTCCTTCATGTATGTATCCACATACTGTACAAACAAATTTTTTCATGATTATACTCCTCCAATTTATATATTAATTTAATTTAAATTCATTATTTAACTACTATACTATATACCCTAAAATACATTAACTAAATAATAAATTCTTATTATTTATAAACAAGATATTTAATATCTTATCGATCATATTTTATATATACCCGGTGTAGCATCCCCTAAACAATAAATTTAAATTTTTTACAAATATAAGTTTACCATCTATACAGTCATAATTACAACCTTATTTTCCCATTTTTATATTAAATTATTAATTTTATATAATGTATATTAAGATTTACTTGTATCTTCGTTAGATTCTATACATGCTTCTTCTATGTATATGTCTTTTTTCTTTAAAAAAGATAGTTTAGTTTCAGCCATTATGATGGCTACAAATATTATAAAACTTCCTAAAATCATTCTTAATGTTACTAGTTCTTTTAATATAATTACAGAGAAAATTGTTCCAAATACTGCTTCTGTTGAAAGTATTATAGCAGCCTTATTTCCTTCAACACTTTTTTGACATATAGTTTGCACCAAAAAACAAACAGTAGTACTAAATACTCCTAGATATAATACACCTAGATATCCATCTATACCAGCATTTATACTTCCCTCTCCCATAAGTATTTGTGTAAATAATGAAAGTATAAATGCCACACTAAATTGTATAGCTGTAAGTACTATTGGATTATACCTTACAGCATATTTACTTGTAAAGAATATATGAAATGCAAATCCAAAAGCACATACTAAAGTTAAAAAGTCTCCAAAATTAATAGAAAAATCTGATTCAAGCGATAGTATACCTATTCCTATAACTGTTAATATACTACTTATTATACCCATTTTATCAAGTTTTTGTTTATACATTAAAAATCCTATAAACGGAACTATAATTACATTAGTAGCAGTTATAAATGCATTTTTTGATGGTGTTGTATAAACTAACCCTATAGTTTGGACAACAAAGGCTGTAAATAGAAAAAATCCTAATATACAACCATACTTTATTGCATCTTTGCTCACATTTTCTTTTATCTGTTTAAAAAAGATTAAATTTATCAAAAGCGCTCCTATAAAAAATCTAAGTGTTATTATTTGCAGTGGCGTAAGTCCCCCATCTAGCGCCAATTGTGTTCCTACAAATCCACTTCCCCAAATCATAGCAACTATTAGTAATCCTATTTGTGAAATATATGTTTTTTTCATCTTTTTCCCCCTTTTTTTTGATATAACTCACTATTAACATTAATATACTAGACATATTTTGTAAATACATTAACATTTCTTTTATTCATAATTTTCAAATAATTTTATTTTTATATATAATTTAATTAGTACATAAAAAAAGAACTACATAATATATTAAATGTAGTTCTTTTTATTTTATTTTATAATGTTAAGTGTAAATGGGAAATCATAATCTCTATATGATCCATATCTTATCATAGCTATTATGTTAAGTACTAAATAGGCTATTGATACTAGTGGTAATAATACCATTCCAACTAGCAAAAATACTAATAATCCAGATATTATTTCATATATAAAAAATGATATGTGAAAATTCAAAAGTCTTCTACCATTTCTAGCTATAAAGTCTGAGTCTTTACTATAATCTTTCCATACAAAGTATGATATTATAAACCCTATAAAATTAAAAACTATAATTCCACCTGCCATTAAAAGCATTATAATATTTTCTCTAGATATTGATTTTTTATAATCATCCATAATTATATCCTTTCTTACATAGTTTATAAACTATATAAAATTTAAGTATTAAAAATTTCCCAGGAAAACATTTTTATAAAATTTCCCTTCTCCTCATGAATACATGTGTATTTCTAGTCATATCCACTTCCAAAAATATTATATTCATATTAAAGATATATGAAATATGATTTTTGTATATATCAAAAATTTATTTTATATATCTAGCTTTAATTGTTTATATAGATCTTCTTCTTGATTTTTGTTAGATTCTTTTTGATTTTCATTTATTATATTCATTTTAGATAAAAACCTTTTAACATCTGTTAAGCTATCTACTGCTATTTCTTTATAATTTATCTCTAAAAAATATCCAGTTGCAGTTTTTTCTATCTTTACACTTGGTTTATCCATTATAATAGATATTACATTTCCATTTAAATACTCAACAGCAAATGTCTTTTCATTTTCAGCAAATAACTCAACTAAATTCTCTGATATCTTAAAACTTTTGCTTTTATCAACTTGACTTGTGCTAAACTTCATAAGTAAAGGTTTGATTGATTTTAGATCATTTAATATAACTTTAGAACCTTTTATATCTATTAAATATCCTTTTGTACTAGCACTTATAGTTATATTTTTATTGTCAACTACTACAGATGTTATTTTTCCTTTACTATAGTATATGATATAAGACCTATTCATATTAGATAATATTTTAGTTATTTTACTTGGTAAATACATATAGCTCCTCATCTCTTTTTCGTCTTTAATAGATAAAATATAACATTTATCATTATTTTTTACAACTGCTTTATTCTAATTAGTACTTGTTATATCATCTATTAATCTTTAGTATAATATATTTTATCATTTAGTATAATGTGAGGTATATTAGGATATTAATCCAAAAAGAGATATAAGTTAGTTTCTTATATCTCTTTTAATTATATTATTTTACAACTACTTTTATAAACTTCTTCTTACCTATTTGAACTACTAATTCACCCTCAGCTACTACTTCTTGTAAATCAGCTATTTTTTCACTATTTACTTTAACTCCACCTTGCTTAACTAATCTTCTTAATTCACTTTTACTTGGAGTTAACTTGTTATCAACTATTATTTGAGCTAAATCAAAATCATTAGCATCTGCTTCTACTGTTAATATATCAACAGGTATTTGTCCTTTTTGGAATACTGATTTAAATCTTTCTTCAGCGAAGTTTGCTTTTTCTTCTCCGTGGTATAATCTTACTATTTCTTTAGCAAGTTCCATTTTTATATCTCTTGGATTTTTTCTATCTTCTTTTAAATCTTTTTCTATTTCAGCTACTACATCAGGGTGAACATCAGTTACTAAGTTGTAGTATTTAACTATTAATGAATCTGGTATTTCCATAGCTTTTTGATACATTACACCAGCTTCTTCATCTACTCCTATGTAGTTTCCTAAACTCTTACTCATTTTATTAACGCCATCTAGTCCTTCTATTATAGGCATCATTATAACTACTTGAGAATCTTGACCAAATTCTTTTTGTAGTGCTCTACCCATAAGTAAGTTAAATCTTTGGTCAGTTCCACCTAATTCTATATCAGCTTTTATAGCAACTGAATCATATCCTTGCATTAATGGGTAGAAGAATTCGTGTACTGATATTGGAGTATGGCTTTCATATCTCTTTTTAAAGTCTTCTCTTTCTAACATTCTAGCAACAGTTATAGTTGCAGCTAATTTAACAACATCTTCAAAGTTTAACTTTCCTAGCCATTCACTGTTAAATCTTACTTCTGTCTTTTCTTTATCTAAAACTTTAAATATTTGTTCTTGGTAAGTTTTTGCATTTTCTAAAACTTGCTCTGTAGTTAATGCCTTTCTAGCTTGAGATTTTCCAGTTGGATCTCCTATCTTTCCTGTAAAGTCTCCTATTATTATTACTACCTTGTGTCCTAAGTCTTGTAATTGCTTCATTTTTCTAAGAACAACAGTATGCCCTAAGTGTATATCTGGTGCTGATGGGTCAAGACCTAACTTAACAACTAACTGTCTTCCCTCTTTGTGAGCATTAGTTAATTTTTCTCTTAAGTCCTTTTCATCTATTAAATCTTCTACACCTTTTAATATAATTTTTACTTGTTCATCTAAATTAAACATATTTACCCTCCTGTTATTTTATATTTATAAATTTGCTTAAGTCTTATTTTTTAGCAAATCATTTTTTAAGGATATAAAACTTTTTGTATTAAAAAAAGCCTTCATCCTTATAAAAGGACGAAAGCTTGTGCTTACGTGTTACCACCTTAATTTATTAATACTTCACAGTATTAACCTTATTAGGTACAAAATTATACCCTAGCATTATAACGTATGCTACTCCGTTTTTCCCTAATGGTTGTTATCTTTCAGGAAAACTGCTCCAAGATGTATTCAAATTAACTTTTCTTGCTCCTCTCACCTACCGGAAACTCTCTGTTAGAATACATTAATCCTACTAATTCTTATCATAGCTTTATATTAATATTTTTTCATTTATGTCTATAATATATTCTTAAAATTATATTTTGTCAATACTTTTTAACATTTATTTGGATCTATACCTTCAAATATTATATTATCTGCATATTTGGATGCTTTTTTATATTGATTACAATTAAGTATAGTCCAAGTTATAACTGGCATCTTATTCCTAATTAACTGAACCCTTTTACTTTGAATACTTTTTATATCATAAGATACAAAATCTGGCTTTGTTTTGAAATTTAGTATCATGCCCCTTAAAAATAGTTTTTTGTACCATTTTATTATTGTATCTTTGTAATCAAATGATATTTGCCCTCTTATTATATTATTTGCATTTTCTTTGTACCATAGAAGTACCCTTGGATTAAAAGACTGTATAGCAAACTTACCTTCATAATTTTTTACTATCTTATAAACCTCACTACTCATATCTATAGCATCTCCAAGAGCCTTTAATTCTATTAAGACTGGTACCCTGTTATTTACAATATCTAATACGTCCACTAAAAGAGGTATCTTTTCATCAGTGTTTAATAGCCTTAGTTTGCTTATTTCATTATAAGTCATATTATTTATAGTACCTTTATATCCTGTCATTCTTTCTAAAAACTCATCATGAAATACTACTGCCTTTTTATCTTTTGTAAGTTGTACATCTAATTCTATACCATAGTTATGTTTTATAGAATTTATAAAAGCCCCCATAGAGTTTTCTGGATATATATTGTTATGAAGTCCTCTATGTGAAAAGGGACATTTTTTGATAAAACTTACATCCTTAACCACATTTTCACCCTCTACTTAATATATTATTTAATATTCCTATTTGTTGATTTCTTATATTTATCTTTATATCTAATATTATATTAATTATGATTATAATAAATGTAGTTATCTTAAATATTAATACTAATGCTATTAACATTAAAATAGATAATATTCTTATATGAGCTACTCTCTTGTTTTTAGCTAATAAATAATTTTGTATTGCTGTATATCCATCTTTTATCACAAAGTAAAATGATAGATACTCTATACTTATTATTATAGTTTTTAGATATGCATTATCTATGTTTATATTAAACGCTTTAAAAGTTTCTACTATAAAAATATATACTGATAATACATAAAATACATTTTTAGAACAACATACAAATCTTGAAAGTCTTCTAAAGTTAGCTATAATTTCAAATTTTTTATTTATATTTCCTTTTAGCATATTTAATTTCTTGCACATAAATAAGGATAAAATATATATAGAGAATACAGTTCCAAAAGGAAATGCAGCTATAAGTATATAATAAATAACTTGTACATATTCTCCCGATTTTAGCATATTTATATATCCTTGAAACTCTTTCATAAAGCTGTATCCTATTAGTTTAGATGCATATATATCTACAAATACCATAAGTATAACGCCTATAAAAGAAGTATATACCATATCATCCATAATAGATGTATCCTTACTTATAAAGTAGCCACAAAGTATTCCAAGTATTACACTTTGGCTACACCATATAGCTATACCTATATTCCCAAGTATCAACCATACTATTAAAAGTGATGTTATCCCAGAAAGTACTGAATACTTAAAATCACATCTAAGTACTACTATTGAAAAAAATACAGGAACTATAAAATCTATGTAAAGTGCATATCCAAAACCAATTCCTACAAATAGTAAGGTACTTATAACAAATAGTGCGGATAGTATTGCTGACTCTGTTAACTTTTTAGTTTCATTCATCAAATTACCTACCTTTTAATTTTTATTTAGTTTATCCGTCTATTATAATACTTCTAAAAAAAATAATAAAGCATGCTTTATTATAATATAAAAGAAACTGTGAATATTCACAGCTCCTTTTATTAATATATATGAGTTTATTTGTTGCCTACTTTAAATTTATAGCTTCAAGTGCTACTTTTGTATCATCAAAAGGATGCTTTTTCTTACCTATTATTTGATAATCTTCATGTCCTTTTCCCGCTATTATAACTAAGTCTTTATCATTTGCCATATCTATTGCCTTATATATTGCTTCTTTTCTATCTTCTATAATTATATAATTATCCTTTTTTATATTAATACCTTTTAATATATCATTAATTATTTTATGGGGATCTTCACATCTTGGATTATCTGATGTTATTATAGCTACATCAGAGTATTCTTGTGCTATTTTTCCCATTATAGGTCTTTTTAGTCTATCTCTATCTCCTCCGCATCCAAACACTGTTATTACCTTGCCTTTTGTAAATTCTTTTGAAGCTTTTAATATATTTTCTAAAGCGTCTGGAGTATGTGCATAGTCTACTATAACATTTAGTTTTTTATTATTTTTTATGCTTTCAAATCTACCCTTAATACCTTTAGTATTTCTAAATACTTCTTTAACTATGTTTATATCTATATCTAATATGTAGCAAATACTTATTATTCCTAATGTATTATATACACTAAACTTTCCTGGTATATTTACATAGATATAATCTTCATAAGTTGGAGTTTTTACTTTATATTCTATATGATCTTTTTCTAATATAATATCACTTGCCATAAAATCAGCATGTTCATTTATAGCATAAGTGTATACAGGTATATCTAAGTTTTTAATATTATTTAATATAATCTTACCATGTTCATCATCTATATTTATTATATTTGCTTTTGTTGTCATATAAAATAGCTTTTCTTTAGAGTTTCTATAATCCTCTATATTTTTATGAAAATCTAAATGTTCTTCAGTTAAATTTGTAAATAATCCCATAAAAAAACTAGTATCTTTCACTCTACCTAAGCTAAGTGCATGAGAAGATACTTCCATGGCGCAATATTTACAGTTATTTTTTAACATATCATTGAAACTTTTTTGAAGGTCTAAACTTTCTGGAGTTGTATTTTTAGGTATTATTTTTTCCTTTGAGTTGTCTATTTCGATAGTTCCTATAAGACCACATTTATTAACTTTATTTAATATCTCCTTTAAAAGAGTTGATACACTAGTTTTCCCATTTGTTCCTGTTATTCCTATTACATCTAATTTTGTACTTGGCTCATTATAAAAATTAGATGCAATTTTTGCCATGGCCTCTTTAGTATTACTTACTTTTATAATTGTATACTTCTCCATATTATCTATATTTATATCTTCTTCTATTAAAAATGCCTTAGCTCCAGATTTTATAGCATTTTCTATATATAAATGTCCATTAGTATTATATCCTTTTATACATATGAACATGCTGTTTTTTGTTACTTCTCTTGAATCATAATATATATTATCTATATCAATATTTGTGTCTCCATATATATTTAAAGTATCTACATTCTCTAAAATTTTATCTAATCTCATCATATCCTCCTTATCTATTGTTTAATACAGTATATTTTACATATGATTTTTTTATGATATATAATTTAAGGTGGGTCTCCCCACCTTATCTTTCTTTTATTATAGAATTAAAGTACTTTTCATTACATTTTACACATTCATCATTTGGATTTAATTCCATACATTTTTGATGGTGATAATAAGCCCTTGGTAAATCTTTCAATTCATAATAACAGCAACAAAGATTTAAATGAGGTTTAAATCTTAAGTAACTCATATTAATGCATTGGTTAGTATCACAAGATATATCAGTATTAAGTATTATTTTATACCAACTTATAGCTTGTAAATATTTTTCCTCCTCTTCAAATGAATAAGCTATATTATACATTATATCAGCTCTTGGTATATCTTCTTCAAAGGCTTTATATAAATATATCCTTGCTAGTTTGTATTCTTTTTGTTTTATATAACATTCTCCTATTTTGCATAATGCATCTACCGTTTCTTCCTTAAATTTACTTACCTTTATAAATTCTTTTAATATTTCTATAGATTTTTCATATTTTAAATTACAATATAATTCTCTTCCATAATAATACAAATCTCTATTGCTTAATATTTTGCCATCTTTTAGTTTTTTTTCGTATATTTTAAGATTTCTATCATCTATATTTTTTACCTTATCATGTATTATACAAATATCACTATCATATACATTACTTTCATTTATACCCTCTATAGATATATATTCATGAACATATCCTACCCACTTAAAACCTTCATTTCTTTTGATTATTCTATTTCTTCTAGCTACTATTTTAGGATTATTATTTTCATCTATACACATATGAGTCTCTGTAGATATAACACTTATACTTTCATTTAAATTTTCTTTCAAGTTTATAAGTCTTTTTCTATTTTTCTCATCTAAATACTCGTCTGCATCTAACCAAAGTATATAATCTTTGGTTGCTTTATCAAAGGAAAAATTTCTAGCCTTTGAAAAATCATCAATCCACTTAAAATCATATATATTGTTAGTATAATTTCTGCAAACTTCCTTTGTTTTATCTACTGACCCTGTATCTACTATTATTATTTCATCTACTATATCATAAATACTATCTAAACATCTTTTTAAAATATTTTCTTCATTTTTTACTATCATACATAAACTTATAGTAATCATACTATTTGCTCCCTTAATTAAAAGTTATACTTCAATGTATGATAAAATGACATTTTTTGTGTTTATTGTACTGAATTTTCATTAATGTATATATGTTTTTAATTTATCTATATATATATTTATTTCTTTAATTGTATCTTCTATTTCGTGTTTGTTAGTTTGTATACCTTTTATATTTTTTAGTATTTCTAGTGTTGTATAGTTTATCTCTATACTATAATTTTCATATATATCTTTTAGATTCTCACTTATTTTATACTTTAGATTTTCTATAAAAGTATCTATATCATTTAGCAATTCCTTGCTCTTTTTATCATCTCGTACTTTATCATATATAACTTTCCCTACTGCTCCACTTATAGTCCCTGCTATTAATAGCGGTGGACAATAAGTCATTAGTGCTGCTGATATAGTAGTTGAAGTTGCCGATGCTCCAAGTATTGCACTATACATTGAAACAACTGTACCCGAAGTTGCCCCAAGCACTGCACCTGTTCCTACTACTGCTAATAATTCATTTACTGTTGCTTGGTTTTTTTCTAATTTAAAGCTTTGGGTATCTATGCATTCATTTTTATATGTTATATCATTTATATATCTTTTTATATCATCATCCATTTCATTGCTTATTTCTTTTAAACACTGACTCCACTCATTAAAAAATAAATTATCCAATTCTATTTTTTTCTTGTTTACTAATTCATTTATATATCCTTCATTTATGTATAACTTAGCTAAATCTATATTTAATTTAATTTTTTGTATTTCATCACTAAAAAATATTCTATCTACCCAATCCTTTATCTCAAAATCCATCTTTGAACTTATATAGTCTCTTTTGTTTTGAAGTAATTTATTGTATCTTAATAGTTCATCATCTAAAACATATAAAGTCTTTAGATAATCATTATGACAAACTATATCTTTGTGTATTATTCTATCTAAAGATGATTTTATACTACTATTTTTTTCTTCTTGAGAATTTTTTATTAGATAATTTATATAATCATTTAATCTATTAAATTCGTATTTTAAATCATTATAGTTTGATAATACTAAATCAGTACTTTTTGTTTTTACCTTAGGTAATACCTTCTCTTGGTATTCAAGATATGAAGATATCATAAAAAATTCATCTATATATATTCCATATTCATCTTTTATATAATCTATAATTTCTTCTTTATCAGAACTTAATAAATCACACTTATTTACTATACCTATAATTTTATTTTTATACTCACTTATCAAATCAAGCGCTTCTATTACATCTTCTTGTCCTAGGTGAGTTGCATCTATTACAAATAATATCAAATCAGCATTTTTTATATAGTTTAAAGTTTTTTCTTCATTGTTTACAGTTATGCTCTTTAACCCTGGTGTGTCTACTATATTTATCTTTTTTAAATAATCTATATTAAGACCCACCTTTGTTATGTCTTTATATGTTTTAGTATATGGCATGTTACTATATACTATTTCTATTATACTAGAAGTAGCTTCAAGTACATCTACTTCACTTATATCCCCTCCTATTAATGAATTTACTAAGCTTGATTTTCCTGATTTAACTTCTCCTAACACAACAATTTTTAATGGTTCTTCCTTATTACTTTCTATAGATTTAATAAGTTCAACCACTTCTTGTAATGGTTCTTTTATTGTATTTTTATATGGTAAATTTAAATCTTCAATTAACTTTTTTCTTATTGGTGAATTTAATATTTCTTCTTTAACTATACATATACCTTTATTATTTTCCAAAATATCACCCCAAAGTATTTAAAATTCTTTCTATATTGTTTAGGAAGTCTATATAAATATTTATATACTTATAGTCTATATATACTTTTTCAAAACTATGATTTTTTATATATTCTATGTTTGAAATTATAGTATTTATATTATCTTTTAATATTTTTTCTATGTCTTTTGTTATGAGTTCTTTATTTATAGATAGGTAATTTGGTTTATAATTTACGTCTTCATTAAATGCTTTAACTAAAAATTTATTAAATAAATTTTCTAGTTTATCTTCTTTTGCTTTATCTTTTAATTGTTTTTGAATTGGTACCTGGATTTTATCTAAATTTATATTAGTATCTATTTTTTGATAAATGGAGTCTTTATTGAAATTTGATTTTTTATAAATTATATCATATATATTACTAAAATCATTATTGCATTTATTTTGCAAACTTATTATATGGTCCTTTGTTTCTATATCTATATCTTTTATATAACTTAGAGCATCCTTTTTTATATTATCTAAGGTGTATTTTAATTCATAATCTATTTCATTATATATAGATAAGTCTTTGTATAATTCTCTCTTATGTGAGTATATAGATTGTAGTATATTACTTTTAGTTATATATAAATTTTTGTATTTGGATTCTATTTGCTTATTTTCACAAAGTTTTTTAAAATTAACATCTATACTTTTATATAATTTTTCTATATTGCTTTTCTGTATATAATAATAATCTTCATTTAATATTCCTTTTATAGCATCCTTAGCTGATATGTATACAATGTCTTTAAACTTATCTTTAAATAATTCTTCACATTTATCTTTAACTTTATCTAGATCTTTTTCTTTTATTATATCAATCTTATTTACAACAGCTATTATATTTTTGTTAGTGTAATTTTTATCTATATCATTAATTTCATTTATAAGCTTTGTATTTTCACTAGATACTATATTTTGAGCATCTATTACCCATATAATTCCATCTGCTATCTCATAATATCTCTCTACTTTTTTATCAGTATTTAATAGACTTTGGTTAAGTCCCGGTGTATCTACTATAGTAAAATCATTTATTAAATTTCCTTCTTTTAAGTAATATTTAACCTTACATATTTGAGGTTTATATAAATATTTCTCTTCTAATTCTCTTTTGTATTCTTTAAGTTCTTTTTTTGTTTTTGTATTTTCTTTTTTAAGCTCTTGAACTAATCTATATATTTTTTCTTTAGATTTTTTGTACTTATCTTCTTCATCTTTCAGTAATCTATATCCACCTTGTATACTTTTTAAAATTTTTTCTTCGTTGTCATATATTATCTCTATTTTTTCTAAATTACTCTTTAAAAAAACATCAACCTTCCAAGTACTTGGTATATCTTTTGTAGCTACTACCTCCCTTTTTATTAATGAGTTTATAAGAGTTGATTTTCCGTAGTTCCCACAACCCACTATACAAAGTACAAATGGATTTTCTAGCTCTTTTACATTGTTTTTTAATTTATTTATCTCTTTTTGTATATAATCTATAATATATATTGATTTTGTTTTATCTTTGGTATATATATACTTTGTAATATTATTTATTTCATTTTCTATAGGTGTAATAATTTTCATAATATTGTTTAATTCTTCATATCTTGAATTATACATAATATCATCCTTTTTTGGTAAATTAATTTAATTATATTTTTACTTTAATAAGTGTAGTGTATATAAATTTAATATATAGACAAAATTAAAAACAAAACCATATTTAAAGTATATGATCTAATTATCTTAAATATTATACTAACTTGAAATATTATTGTATATATGATTTAATATTTGTATAAATTTGTAATATTTTGAAAGGAGATTTACTATGAGAAAAGCATCATTATTTATAGTCGTTAATGCTATATCCTTATATATAGTATCTTTACTTTTAAATAGCGTATATATAAGTTCTTTTAAGTCATTAATAATACTTACATTAATATTTGGATTACTTAATTTAACTATAAAGCCTATACTTAAGTTCTTTTCATTCCCTATAACAGTTTTAACTTTAGGGTTATTTTCACTAATTATAAATGGATTAGTTTTAAAGCTAGCATTCTCATTTGTTAATGGAGTTTATATAAATAGTACTTTAAGTGCAATAGGTGCATCTATATTGTTATCTATTGTAAATAGTGTTTTATATAGTATATTAGACTAATTAATAATATAAAAAGGGACTAAAGCCAACTTTAGTCCCTTTTTATATTATTTTAATTGTTTATATAAAATAAATACAAGTATCAAATTATTTTTGTATATTTATATTTTTTGATTTTATCCTGTTATTTATATACCCACCACATAAAGTATATATCATACTAAAAAGAGGTACTCCTATTAGGATCCCTAATACTCCAAACATTGATGAACCTATTATTATAGGAACTAATATCCAAAATGATGATAATCCTATGGAATTTCCTACTATAAATGGATATATAAAATTCCCTTCTACTTGCTGAATTATAACTATCATTATTATAAAGTAAAGTGCTGTTACAGGTTTTATCATAAATAATATCAAAGCAGAAAGAGCTGCTCCTAAAAATGTACCAAATATCGGTATTAAATCTGTAATTCCTATTAATGTACTTATTAATATAGCATAAGGCATATTAAATATGGTCATACCTATAAAACATAAACTTCCCATAACTATACCATCTGTACATTGTCCTACTATAAATTTTGAAAATTTAACATCGCCTAATTTAATAATGCTCATTATTTTATCTGCAATATTTTCACTTAAAAGACCATATATCACCTTTTTAAATTGAACTATAAGCTTATCTTTGCTAAGTAACATATATATGGCTATAACAAAACCTAATAATAAGTTAGTTATTATAGATGTTATTGAAAAAGTAATTCCAACTATATTAGATATAAAATAATTTAAAGTTTTTATCATAAAGTCTGACATCTTATCAACTCCTGATAATAAACTGTGATGTAAATTATCTGATATATTTATATGAGACATATAAGTTGTTATATAAGACTGTAATGAGTCTATATCCTGCGGAATACTACTTATTAAACTTGAAGTACTTTTTACTAATTGTGGTATTACTAAGTTTATAAATGCACTTAATAATAGCCCTATTGTTATAAGTGTTAATATTAATGATATTATCCTTATAATAATTTTTGAATTCTTTATATTATATTTTTTAACAATTTTTCCTATTAATCTATTTTCAAAAGATTTCATAGGTACATTTAGTAAAAATGCTATAGCTAATCCTATTATAAAAGGTTTTAATATAGATAATGTAGTGTTTAAAACATTTCCTACAGTTTTTATATTTAATAATAAAAAGGATAATATAATTATATAAGTTGCTAGTATAAATTGATTTTTCAGTTTAAAATCCCTCATAAATTTTGACTCTCCTTTTGTTGATTGTTTATTATTAAATTATACAACAAACAAGTTTAAATTAGTATGTTTTCAAACAAGATATAGTATTTTTTTATTTTTTATTACATTTAAATATTTATTGACTATATAAGGTTTATAAAGTATTATTTTAGTTGATTGATATTTATTTTCATTTATTTTTAATTAACATTTAATATTAGCTCGCAAGGAGGTTTTATGAGTAATTGGTTATTTTATGCACTTTTAGCGGCTATCAGTGCAAGTTTTGTAACAGTTTTTTCTAAGGTAGGAGTAACTAACTTGTCTCCTTCACTAGCTACTAGTGTTAGAGCAGTTATAATGGGAGTATTTTTAGTATTAGTATCTTTTATAAAAGGGGATTTTTCTAATCTATCTTCTCTTTTAAGTCATAAAAAAGACTTACTATTCTTAATATTTGCTGGCGTATCTGGTGCTTTGTCTTGGTTATTTTTAAATATAGCACTAAAGACGGGAAAAACTTGGCAAGTAGCTCCTATTGATAAGTTATCTGTAGTTTTAACTGTAATTTTTTCTATTTTAATATTTAAAGAACAAATAAGTGTAAAAGGTATAATAGGCGTTTTATTTATAGCTATTGGTACTATATTTGTTGCCTTAGGATAAATTTTACATTACATATCAAGACAATAAAAATATTAACTATATATTTCATAGTACATAGTAATTAATTTTTTTATTTACTATATACTATGAATTTGTTATTTTCTGTAGAAACAAATTAACTTCTTTTGCTTTTTTCAAAACTACTATTTTATTCTTAAAATTTTTTTCTATTTGTTTATAATGATTGCGTATTTTTTTAGTGCGACCTTCATAAAGAATCCACCAAATAAATTCTAAATCGATTTTCTCTATACATCCTTTAGCCATATCTTCACGAGTTGTGTTTTTGTATCTAAAATACCTCTTTAATGCTCTATAAATACAAATTCTACGTGGAAATTTCAAAAAAATTATTTTATCAGCTTGTTCTAATCTTTCTTTTTGAAAAAAATCACTATAATTTCCATCTATTATCCAAGAATCATTTTTCATAAAGTCACATACTATTAAACGCCCCTCATCTCTATCACGTTCAATCCAATTTGGCAAAAAATTAACTGTGTCGAGAAATAAAACAGGTGCCTTATAATATTTTGCAAGCTTCCTAGCAAGTGTAGATTTTCCACTTCCACTATAACCAATTATTGCAATTTTCATTTTAATTTCCTCCAAAACTTTAATATTAATAAATTAAAATAATAGTAAATACATTAAAAACCTATTGCTAGTTATTTATAGCCATAGGTTTTTAATGTATTTTTATAGCAAAATATTCTTGTTTATTTTATAAATTCTTTGTTTACTATACTAACCATTTTGTCTAAAGCTTCATTTACTATTAGTTCTCCTTTTTCTTTAGAACTAGTTCTTCCTATGGCTAATAATCCTGATTTTGGAACTAAATCCTTTGGTATTGGATATACATGATAAGTTGGTACTTCTTCTATTTTTTCATCTATTAATCTATCCATATGAACTAGTTGTGGAGCAAATTTAAGTATTAATGAAGTCTCTGTTATAGCTGCATGTTCTAATGCCCACCCTGGAAACTCTATTTCATCAAATACTTTATCAATAGTATCTTGGCTTATTAAGTCCCACCAGCTCATCATTATTATTTTAGTATCATTTGGCATAAATTTGCTTACTAAATCTATGGCTTCTAGTAAAAATGCTTGATTTTCAAAATGAGAGTTTACTATAGCTATTTTTCTTACACCATCTCTTATTAACTCTTCTAAAATATCTTTTACTAACTCTATTAAAGTAGTTCCATTTAAATCTATAGTACCTGGAAATAATGGACCTCCACCTGATGCCGGTTGAGATTTATATCCATAATTTATAGAAGGCATTACTATAGAATTTGTTTTTTCTCCTAATAATTTAGAGAATCCCTCAGATATTATAGTATCTGTAGATAATGGTAAGTGTGGTCCATGTTGTTCAACAGACCCTATAGGTAATATTACTACATCTTTGTCTTTTCTTTCATTAAACTCATACCATGTCATTTCTGCCATTAGTGTCATAAAAATCACTCCTTTATTAATACTACTGTATAAATTATATCATATAAAAAAATGTATTTAACAAGTTTAAATAATTAAATTTACCAATAATAAAAATTTAATTTTTATACTTTAATAAGAGAGGGCATATACCCTCTCTTATATTTATCTTATTATAATTTTAAATATAGCTTTCTTTACATATTCTTTTTCATTTACTTTTATAGCTGTCATGTGAGCATCTTCTGGATAGCAAATCAAGAAATTTCCTTTTCTTAATTCTACATATCCATTATTTTCACCTTCTAGAGGTAAAAAGTCCGATTCTTCTTCATAATCTTTTTGAGTTAATTGTTCTATGAAATTTAAGTCAATTCTTTCGCATCCATCTATCATTAAATGAATATCTATGTACTTTTTATGAGCTTCCCAAAATCTTTCTTCTTTCTCATAAGTTTCATATTCTACTATATTTACAAATATATCTTTTCCATCTATAGTGTATGTCCCTTTTTCATAGCTTTTTAAATCATTTTCATTAGCATATTCAAAACACCTAAGTAGGTCTTTACTTAAATTAGGATAATTTTTTATATGCTCTATATTGCCAAATATCATAAATCTTCCCCCTATCTTAAAAGTCTTTACTTAAATTTATACCTTGATAGCTACTCATTAATTATTGTTCCTACAAAAGTTCTTTCTGTTCTAACACCTGGTTTTACTTCTCCATTTATTGAATATATCTTATTTCCATTAAGTATTAGACCTGCTCCACAAGGTGCATTAAATGGAATTTCTCCTACAGTTTTCCAGCTATCTTCTTCTGCATTATATATTAATATATTTTCATTCCAATTAAATTCCTGAGGATCTGCACCAAAATATTTTTGTCTAAAGGCTTGTAATTCTTCTCCTTTTAAGTTATCTAAATTATAAACTGCATCATCATATATTTCTTTATTAAATCCACCTATAACTAACATTTCTTCTTCATTAAGTTTCACTGAGCTTGCTCCTAATAAAGATATTTTATTATCATTTATTTTAATATCAGAAATCTTTTCCCATTTATTATTTTTTATGTTATATTTATATCCATCTGTATATGCTACTTTATCTCCACCACTAAATACATATATATCATCACCTAATATTTGAGCTACAGCTTGGTTTCTAGTTGCTTCTCCTGGCATAGGTGCTAACTCTTTAGTCTCACCTTTTTTTATGTCAAATCTATACATCTTATTACTAGGTGTTCCATTTTGCTTTCCTAAACCAACATATATATATCTATCTTTTTTAACTGCTATTCCATCGCTAAGTGTAAATGGTAAATCTCCTATGTGCTTTTCTTTAAGTTTTCCTTTTTTATTAACTGTAAATAAAGTTACATTATCAGCTTCTTTTTCATTACTACTTCCACCTATATAGTAAACCCCTTCTTTATCAGTAATTGAGCTCCCATATCCAATTTCATAATTTAGTTTTTCATGGCTAACTTGCTTCAGTCTTCCATCTTCTTCCTTTAGTACATACACATCTGGATAAAGCTTTTTAGCCCCTCCATCTAAAACTGGTTTATCTGGGAAATTTGCTCCTCCACCAGCTATTATATATTCGCCATCTTTACCCGCAAGTAAACCTGCAGTACCTATATTTTTATCTTGTCCAAATTGTGCCTCTAAGTCACCACCATGTTCCCAGAGTATTCTATCTACATCATTTCCACCTGCATTTCCAGTATAATTCATAGTACTTGCACCTAGTATAAACGTAGATGAAATTGCAATTGCCATAGCCTTTGTTAGCTTTCTCATTACTTACCTCCAATAAATAATATATTTTTAAAACTAAAAATTATAGATATAATTTGTAGAGGTATTTATTTTAGTCAAAAACTATTTATCAATTTTATATACTTTAAGATTTATATATACTGTTATTTATAAAAATGACATAACTATATTTTTAGTTTTTTTACTTTTACAATTAGATTGTACTAATAAAAAATATTCTTATCAATAAGATCTTTATATA
>NZ_JADOZQ010000015.1:0-57348 GCF_015669105.1 Romboutsia sp. D33t1_170424_H2
TTAAGATTTAATTAAATTTTTTAATATTTTTTTATAAAAAATAGAGGAATATAATAAAAGTTGTAGTATTATATAAATATGTGATAAATTAAAAATTTGTATTTTAGGTTTTTTTAATTAAAATTAATAGGGAAAGAGGTTAGATTCCTCTGCAGCCCCCGCTACTGTAAAGCTGATGAAACTTTCAAAACCACTGTAATTTATTATGGGAAGGGAAAGTAGTAAAATGAAGCTAAGCCAGGAGACCTGCCTATAATACTTAAATTATATTCTTCGGGGTGAAGGAAAATAATAAAGAATAATACCTTATTTTTAATAAATAGGTATTAATTAGAAAGTTATTTAAATCCTAATCCAATGATTAGGATTTTTTAGTTCGTGACAAAATCTATTTAATTTTGAATGTATATAGTTTTGATAACTTAATTTAAAATTAAATATATCTAATCAAACTAATCTAATTTTTGATTATGAATAATATAAATTTTAGACATCTAGTTAAAGCAAATCAAATTTCGTCTTTACCCATTATATACTTACATTAATTTATCACATAAAAATTTAATAAACTTTGAAAGTGAGGTATAAAGATGAATTTTTTACCACTATCATTAGTAGCAGGTGTGCTACTTATCATTTTAAATCCATTAAATGCTAGTGCTATGCATATTATGGAAGGATATTTACCCGCAAAATGGTCTATACTTTGGACAATAGTATTTATTCCATTTTTCATATATGGGTTAAAATCTATTAATACCATAGTAAAGCAAGATCCTAAAAAGAAGGTTTTATTAGCCTTAGCAGGAGCTTTTGTATTTGTGTTATCAGCACTAAAAATACCGTCTTTAACAGGTAGTTGTTCACATCCTACAGGAGTAGGTCTTGGTGCAATATTATTTGGACCAGCTGTTATGGCAGTAATAGGAACAATAGCTTTATTATTTCAAGCATTATTACTTGCACATGGAGGATTAACTACTTTAGGCGCTAATGCATTTTCAATGGCAATAGTTGGACCAATAGTGTCATATTTTATATTTAAACTTTGTAGAAAAAGAAATGTAAACGTTGGAATGAGTGTATTTTTAGCAGCAGCCTTAGGTGATTTAGCTACATATACAGTAACAGCAACTCAATTGGCACTAGCATTCCCTGACCCTAGTGGAGGAGTTATGATGTCTTTAGTTAAATTTTTAGGAGTATTTTTCACGACTCAAATACCAATAGCTATAGCAGAAGGATTATTAACTACTTTAGTATATAATTTAATAACACAAAATGAAGAAGGAGTTGAAATTAATGAGTACAAATTCTAAAACTAAAAACAAACTTAGAAATAAAAATTTAATATTATTAGCTTTAACCATAATACTTATAATAACTCCTTTATTATTAAATTCATCAGCTGAATATGGTGGTGCTGATGGAGAGGCAGAGGGCCTAATAACAGAGATAAATCCTGATTATAAACCTTGGTTTAGTAGCTTATACGAGCCACCTAGTGGAGAAATAGAAAGCTTACTATTCTCTACTCAAGCTGCCATAGGAGCTGGATTTGTAGGCTACTATCTAGGAAGAAAAAAAGGTGAAAAAAAATAAATGCTGGAAATTGATAAATGTGCATATACAAATGCTTTAAGAAATACTAACCCTATGGCTAAATTGCTTATTAGCTTTTTAGCCTTAACTATTTCTGTAATTATAAATAATATAATGCTTCATTTTTTGGTAATGTTAATAGTAAGCTTTTTAATCATTTTTATAGCAAAAGTTAATATTAAACTATATATAAAATGTTTAAGGATACCTATATATTTTTTAATTATAGGAACTATACTTAATATGATTAACATATCATTTGAAAATCAAGGCTTTATATTTAACATCAAAGTTTTTAACTTATATATAGGAACAACTTTATTTTCAGTTAAAAACTCAATTTATATATTACTAAGAGCTATAAGTTCAGTTATATCTATTTATTTTTTAATACTTACTACACCATTTAACCAATTAATAATTATATTAAAAAAATTACATATCCCAGATACATTAGTAGAACTTATGGTTTTGACATATAGATTCATATTCATATTTTTAGAAGAAATAAAAGATATTTATAAATCTCAAGAATTAAGATTTGGTTATATAAATCTAAAAAATTCTTATAACTCAACAGCACTACTTATAAAAATCTTATTCTTTAGAATGATGAGAAAATATGAAGATATGAGTATAACCTTAGATATGAAGTTGTATGATGGGAAATTTCATATATAGGAGATTATCATGTTTAAGGTAAATAATTTAACATATAAATATGAAAAAGAAAATAAAGCAATAAACAATATAAATTTAGATTTTTCAAAAGGAAATATGATTGGGATAATTGGAGCTAATGGTTCTGGTAAGTCTACTTTATTTATGAATCTAGTAGGTATATTAAAGCCCTCTGAAGGAAGTATATTTTATAACAATAAAGAACTTTCATATAAAAAGAAAGATTTGTACAATTTAAGAAAAGAAGTAGGTATAGTATTTCAAGATCCAGATAAGCAAATATTTTATTCAAGAGTATATGATGATGTTGCTTTTTCACTAAGAAATATAGGTGTACCCGAAGATAAAATAAAAGAAAAAGTACATAATGCATTAAAATTAGTCAATGCTTTAGATTTAATAGATAAACCAGTCCACTTTTTAAGTTATGGTCAGAAAAAAAGAGTAGCTATAGCTTCTGTTATAGCTATGGAAAATAAAGTGGTTCTTTTAGATGAACCTACAGCAGGACTTGACCCTAAAAGCACAAAAGCTATAGTAAATATTTTAAAAAATTTATGCGATAATGGAATTAAAGTAGTTATTTCAAGTCATGATATGGATTTAATATATGAGATTTGTGATTATATATATGTTTTAAATAAAGGTAGTATTGTTATTGAAGGTAATTGTATGGAAGTTTTTAAAGAAGCTAAGATTATTGAGGAAGTAGGATTAAATATCCCTTGGCTTGTAAAAGTTCATAAAAATATGAATCTGCCTTTATTCAAAAAAGAAGAAGATTTGTATAATTACTTTAATCAATGTGTAAATACTAATCAACTTACATCTCTTGTATAACATGTTTTATTTTAAACTTAATAAATAATTAAATGCTGGATAAGGCCCATTACCTTATCCAGCATTTTTATTATTTAATATTTTTTTCTATTGTACTTACTATATACTCTCTATTAAAAGTAAAGTATTTAACTAGCCCATCATAAAACATATAAGAAATATTTAACATACCTTGAATATTTTCTAAGTTGTTATCAAACTCTTCTTTGCTTAAGTATCCCACTATATAACTTATAAGCTTTTCAACTAAGCTATTAGCAATTATAGCCACATCTTTATTATCTTTAAGTTCTAATTGAACATAAGGTATTAAACTTGTGTAAGTTGCTATTTCACCTACTTCTACTTCATCACAGTTTTTTATATTTTCTTTTGTTTCTTTTTTTAATTCTTCCCCCATAGGTATAAAGTTTACTAAATCACATATAACGCTACAAACATAATTATTTAAATTTACTTCACTATCTTTAGTCATTCTTTTGAAGATATTCTTATCAAAATCATTTAATATGTAATTGTTTAAATCTACTAATTTCATATTTGCCCTCCATGAATTTCATATTAATAATTTTATCATACACAATTGTTATTTATTTTACAAGTTTTGTAAAACCATTGGCAAAATGGACAAATCAACCTTTTTGTTATTGAAACATAAATTAATAATAGCTATTTTAATCTATTTAAGTATATAATTTAATGTTTTATAGATTATTTTTTTATCTTTTGTCAATAATCTAATTATAATATATTCTAAGGAGGAATTATATGGATGACTATATAAATTATCTAGAAAAAAACTTAAATCTATATGACTATACCTTAATAAAAACTACTAGTACTAAAGCAGTAATTATTAAAACCTACTTTAAATATACTAAATGTATATATATAAGTTATATTGATGATTTTATAGAAATAAGAATAGATAAAATATTTGATTTTTATACTGTTGGCAATAATATAGAAAGACTTATAATACCTAGAAAAACATTTAATAATTTAGATGATTCTTTAAATTATATACAAAAAAATATAGCTACTTAAGTTAAACTTAAATAGCTATATTTTAAAAGTTTCAAACATGAAATTTATTTTACTAATCAGTTATATTCTAGCTTGCTTTTTTTGTACTATTTTTGCTTAAATGATTCTTTTCATATCTACTATATAATAAGAACGCTATTAAACCAAATAATGTTGGTCCTAATATCATCATTATTGTATCAAAGAACTTTCCATCTATTGCAGGTTGTACTATTGAGAATAAGTTAGCAAATCCAACCATTATTCCTATTATCCAAGCAGCAAGTGTTGCAGCACCTTGTTTCTTGTAAGCTACGAATGCTTTATCAACTTCACCATTTAATTGCTTTTTCTTGAAAGCTGGGAATGCTGATGATAAGAATAAGTATGGTATAGTCATAGCTACGTTAGTCATAAGAACTAATATATTAAAGAAGTCAGCTGCTCCTTTACCACCAAATGCTACTACTAATATTATAACTATAACTATTATAGCTTGAACTTTCATAGCGTTTACTGGCATACCATTTTTCATCTCAGCAAACTTACCTGGCCATATTTCTTTAGGTGAACCAGATATTAAAGTTTTAAGTGGTGAATATGTTAATGTGAAGAATGCTCCCATGAATGCTAAGAACATTGATAAACCAACGAATCTAGCTGTCCAAGCACCCATTTGCATAGCTACAGCATCAGTAGTTCCCATAGCATGTCCTAATTGGTATCCTAAGTTTTGCATTAAAACATATGCAACGTTACCCATGTGAACGCTCTTGTCTGATAGTATATCAGCCCAGTTAGTGAACATACCACATGCAAATATACCAATAGCATATCCTATAGATATAACTATAGCAGATATAGCAAGACCTTTAGGGAATGTTTTCTCAGCATTTTCAGTTTGGTCAACTAATCCTCCTAAAACTTCAAGTCCTCCAAATGCAAATATTGCAAATGTAACAAATGATAATACCATTAATGGACTTTGGTAAGCAGGGTTTGGAGAAGTTAAAAATGCATCTGCAAAATTGTTTACTGGTTGAGCTAATTCTCCACCGTTAAATATAACTACAGCTAATGCTCCAACTAATAATACTATGTTTAATAAGGCAACAAATGTACCACCTATAGAAGTAACCTTTGTTATCTTTTCAACACCTTTACTTGCTACTACTGTAACAAATACTATCCATAAAGCACCAAGTATTCCTATAGTTTGAGTTGAACTTAATCCAAATAAACTCCAACTTTGAGTTATATCTGCTCCAAATATGGCATTCGAAAACGGTATCCATATACCTGAAGATACGTTAACCATCCATATTATATAAGAAGCATACCACATGAATGTTCCTATGAATGCATACTTAGGTCCTACAGATTTTTCCATCCATGAATACATACCACCACTTTCATTTTTGAAAGATGATCCGTATTCTGCCATCATGAATGCATAAGGTATGAAGAATACTAATGCACTTAGTATATACCAAGGTATAGCTCCATATCCCATTAAGTAGTATGATCTTGGCATGTTAGCAAAACCAAACACTGATGTAAATATCATTAATATTAATGACATTAAAGTAAGTTTCTTTGCACTACTTGTGTTGTTTCCCATTTTTGCACCTCATAATATTTATTTTTGATTATTCCTTTTGTAATTTCATCTGTATTACTTAAGGGATGATAAAATTATAACATTCGACAAGCTATTTCGACAATACTCTGTAGTGTTTTCACAATATTTTCTATTTTCTAACTTATTTTATTTTTCTAAAAATTAATTTTTTATTAATTTTAATTTTCATTTTTATATATTTTTTCTTTGCATAAGTATTTGCCTTTTCAAAATTAACATATACTAATGCTACATTTTTCAATGTGTTTACTTTATTTTGATACTAGTATTTTCAAATCTTTTAATCATTTAATTCATTAATTATTTTTAATAACTTTTCAATTTTTGACTTTTTTGAATAATTGATTAAATTTTATTCAAACGAAAGATTAATAAGAAGATTTTAAAAAAATAATTTTTCTTTTATTTTTATTATTGTGATTACTTAATTTCTAAATTGATAAACTTTTAACTATAAATTTGCAATTGTTTTCTTCTTTAAAAATATAAAGTTCAATTTAAAATTACTCAATATTTTTATTATATATTAAACCACTGAAAATAGTTAAAAGGTTAAAAGTATAAGTGATATATAAAAAAAGATATAGAGGCTTTTACTAGCTTCTATATCTTTTATTTTACATATATTTGTTTATATTGTATTGTTTAAAGTTTTGTTTTTTGTATAAAATAGCATTAGTAGGACATCTATGTATACACTTTAAACATCCTATGCACTGATTTTTAAATGTCAATTGCTTATTATTCATAGATATATTATTAGTAGGACAATTTTTTTCACACATATTACAGTCTATACACTTATCTTTATCCAATGAAAATTTCTTTTTAGGAAATTTTTTAGTATATAATAAAAACATATCATAAACTATTTTACTGCTAAATACCTTTTTACTATAATTTATAATTTTTAAATTTTCTTCTAAAAACTTATTTACTATAGCCTCTACCTTTGGTTTTGCATTTACTATGCTTTGTTTTATTTCTTCTTCACTATCTCTTTTAAAGAAAGCTACATAGTAATTATTTGGCATAGAAATAGCTTCATCCACTAATACTTCAAATCCTTTTTTACTAACTACTTTACCAAGATATTTTCTTCCTTGTTTGTCTTCTTTATCTGCAAGTGTTGAATATATTATACATTTTTTATTTGTATCTTTTATATTTTTTATCCAGTCTATTAAAATATCAGGTATCATATCAGCATGTATTGGTCCACCAAATATATAAAAATCATACTCTCTATCTAATTTATTATGCTTTTGTATATCTATAAGATCTATACTTATATTTCTTAACTCAAAATTTTCCTTAAATAATTTTGCTACGTACTCTGTATTTCCTGTTCCTGAAAAATAAATTACTGCCCCTTGTTTATACAAATAATCGCCTCCTTTTTATAACTCATATAACCCTAATACAAAGCTTTATTTTGACTCTTTTAGCATTATATTTTCTAAGTTTATTATCATATCAATATTAAGTCCTTTAGAGTTTAATTTAATCTTTTCTAATTTTATATCTTTGAAGTTTTCTTTATGTACTATCACATTTCCTTCATTAAAATCTACTAATATACCTTTTTCCTTTGGGAACCAATCTTTTATAAAACTATTTAATCCCATATCTACTATAAAATTAGCTATCTTTAAATCAAGTAATTTTACTTCTTCTATATTTAATACTAAATCTTTATCCTTATTTAAAGATGGTATAACTTTAACTTCTATTGGAGTGGTTATATTTTTCATTATTTCATAATTTACTCTTGCTTTTATATATCCATCTTCTATATTTATACTTAATTTATTTATTTTATTATTTTTAGTTTTTTCTAGAAAATAATTAACTCCATTTAAAATAGCTTCTTTAGGTACTATAAATTCACCTTTTATACCTACTGGATTTTTTATTATCTCTACGTTATTTGCTTTAATTCCAGCCACTGACTCTAAAAATTCTATGCTTTCTGTTTTATTTGATACATTTTCTTCTTTTTTAGTAGGGGTTATAGTAACTTCTTTTTCTTCTTTCTTATTAAATATAAAAAAGCCACTTATGATTAAAACTCCTACTATGGTGCTTATTATAATTTTTTTTCTTTTGTCCATACCATGTGCTCCTCATTTTTTATTTGTCTATATTTAATATTCTACTACAATTTAAAATTATATAAACAAATTTATATTACATCTATATATAAATTTGCTTATATAAAAAGCTATCATTAATAGATAGCTTTTTATATTTCTATTGTTTTATTTTATATTAAATATCTCATAAACTAGATCTCTTATAAGTTTTGGAGCGACCTCATAAGAATAGTCTACTAATATTCTTTCAGTAAACTTATGAGGATCTCTTCCATGAGGTCCATAGTTTATAACAGGAAGATTTAATTTTTTAATATCTTCTAGCGGTAACTTATACTTATACCCAAGTGAAGGCATATTAGGTTTTAAAAAGTCTATAACATCATCTGCATCTTGTAGTGCAAAATAACTTAAATCAGATAGCCCTTGGAAGTATTTTTGTTTTTTAATATCTACGTTATACTCCTTCTTACCTTTTTCTATTATTTTATCAGCTACTTTGATAAGCTTTTTATCAAATTCTCTGCTCTCATCAAGTCCTACATGCGGATAATATGGTGGTGCAAAGAATATTATTATCATAGGATTTCTGTCTTTTGAAAACTTATGAACCTCTTTAACAATATTTGTACTAACATCTCTCTCATCTAAAGTTTCATCTTCTATCCATATATTTATCATTTCATCTAAGTGACTTTTAAAATCCTCACCATTATCTTTTAATACTTGACTATAAAATTCATCAAAAGTAAGAACTTTAACATCTAAATCCATGTCTTTTACTGGCAACTTACTTTTATTTTTGTATATTTCTTGATATTTCTTAACTTTATTATAAGCTTCATTTATAGATTCTTCACACACATCCCTAAATTTATCTATGGCTTCTTTAGGATTCATTTTGAATGTTTGTAAATTATAATATATTATAGAAGATATTGGAGTTTGGACATTATATAAATCCTTAGTGTCTTTATATTTTAGACAAGTTGGAGGCATAGTAACTTCACCGCTTACGTCTTCACAAAAATCTGTATTTACATCTAATCTACTTATAAGCTCACTAGCTATTAAGTTAGCATTTATTCCAGATAAACTTTCTCCAACATGAGTTTCTTTTCCTACTACATAAAAACCTGGAAGTAGTTTACCGCAAGTTCCTAGATATATATATTTATTGTCATCACCTGGATAAGATGCAAAATCTGGTTCACAATTAAGTACTGTTATAGCTTCTAAATTTTCTTTTTCTAATATTTTATTAGCAAAAGGAATGGCACTTATTGCACCTTCTGAGTTTGTTTCTTCATCTGGTACAGCAAGCAGCATTATATTTCCTTCAAAATCCTCTAATTTGCTAAAATACTCTATTAAAGACATTTGTATAGAAAGACCTGTCTTCATATCCATTATACCTCTACCAAATAACCATTCCCCAGATAGTAAATCTTTTTTGGAATCTTCGTCTAGATTATCTATATTATCTTTTAATCTTTTAGTATACTCATATGGTTTTAGTATATATTCCTTTAAATTACCTGCATCTTCTATTCCTACTGTATCCATGTGCGCTACTGTAAGTAATGTTTTTTTAGTCGGCTTTTTAGATTTCATAAGTGCACACACAAAATATCTATTTAAACTATCATTTAAAGGAACTAAGTGTAGATGATTTGGATTTTCTTTGTAATAGTCTAGTTCTGATAATTTTTTATACACTAACTTTGCCATATTTTCTTCGTTATTAGTTCCTGATACACTATTTTGACCTACTAACTCAATAGCCAAACTTTTAAGTTCTTCACTACTTAACCACATAAAAATTCCCCCTAATTTTATATATAAAAATTATAGTAATGCATTTAAAAATAAATCAGTTAATAACATTTAATCTAAACTTATTTATAATAACTATTTATTCATTAACTCTTTATTGTTAAAAAAGCTATCAGACTCTTTTTTAACTTCTTTTCTAAGTAGTAAAACTCCTATCATATTAGTAACTATTACTCCAGCTAAAGTAAAGTCTAATAATACAATTACACTTCTTAAATCTACTAAAGCACCTACCATTATAAATGCCAAGTAAACTATTCTCATAACCTTAGCAAACTTACTTCCAAATAAATATTCAGCTTGTTTTTCTCCGTAAAATATTATTACTATCATAGTTGAGAATACAAATAAAAGCATACAAATAGTTAACATTCCTCCACCAAAACTACTTCCAAATACAGTTTGCATTGCCATAGCTGGCATAGCTGCTGCCTTACTAGCACCAACTTGCGTCCATATATCTGTTGTTAATACTAAAAATCCTGACATAGTACATATTATTAATGTAGCTACTATTATTTCAAATACTCCCCATAAACCTTGTCTTGCAGGATGGTCAGTTATTGCTGCACTATGTGCTATAGTAGATGTACCCATACCAGCTTCATTTGAATAAGCTCCTCTTGCTGCTCCTGCTTTTATGGTAGATGCTACTGCTGAACCCGCGAATCCACCAAAGGCTGCTACAGGTGTAAAAGCACTCTCTATTATTAGCATAAATGCTCTAGGTATTTCAGTAAAATTAAGACCAATAACTATTAAAGCCATAACTATGTATAGACATGCCATTATAGGAACTAACTTTTCTGTTATCTTTCCTATTCTTTTTATACCACCATATACTACAAAACCTACAAATGCCACTAATAATATTCCAGATACAATAGGTGCTATATTTATGGTTTCTGCACTTTGAACAAAAGATGCTGATTGCGTTGCTATTGAAGGAGCTATTTCTATCATTAAGAAAAATGCAAATAAACTACCAAGCCAAGGCAATTTTAATCCATCTCTTATATAATACATTGGTCCACCTACATACTCTCCTTCTTCATTTTTCACCCTATACTTTATACCAAGTATTATTTCTGAGTACTTAAGGGCGCATCCAAATAATGCTATAAGCCACATCCAAAAAATAGCCCCAGGGCCTCCAGTAGCTACCGCAAGTGGAACTCCTATTATGTTTGATGCTCCTATAGTAGATGCAAGCGCTGAAGTCGCTGCTTGAAATGGACTTATAGTCCCATCACCATCAGTTTTAGCGAACATCTTCCCGAAAGTCTGTTTTAGTATAAATGGTAACTTAGTAAATTGAAAAAACTTAAGTGTGAAAGTCATTACTATACCACCACCTACTAATATAACTAAAACAGGATATGTCCATAGCCAATTAGTAAAACTTTCAAATAATTCAAACATTATACCAACTCCATAAATTTATTAAATAGAGAAGTTTCTATTTATTAAACAATATTCCTATACTATCTAATAAATGTATAAAGTTATTATTTTTAATATAATAAAAAACACTAATGTATAAGAATTTATAATTACCTATACATTAGTGTTTTTGTTTGATTAAATATTAATTTACCTTTATAGCTAAATCCTTTTTGTCTTCTCTAATACCCATGTTAGCAGATATTAAAGCTATGATATTCATAGCTATAAATATCACAAATCCTATTTTATACCCAAGTACTACATTACTAGCATTCATATCTATAGTAAAAGCTATAAATAAATTTATTATACCGCTACCGATAAATTCACAAGTATTTACAACGCTAGTAGATAATCCTGAGTATTTTTCTTCATTTTTATATTGAACATCATTAAATGCTTGTATATGACTCATATTTATAGTTCCCACTATAAAAAATAATACTGGAAGAGTGAAAATAGGTGGCTTGACATTACTTATAAGTATTATATAAGACCATATGAATATATTTATTATGTTGCCAAATTTTATAACATTAAATTTATTAGTTTTTATTCTAGCAAATACATAATCCATAAATAAAGCACCAAATACAAGACCATAAGTCAAAAATGATGCAATAAAAGCTGCTACACTCTTTTTAACTTCATAAACATCTGTAATATACGATACTATCCACAAACTACTAAATGCGGTAGTTATACCAACCATAGAAAACATAATTAAAGAATTATACCAAGTCGCTTTATTTCTAAATACAGACTTTAATCCTTTAAATAAATTTAATTTTTCTTCTTCTATAACTTCTATATCAACTTTAAATCCATATTCTTTTGGGGTATCTCTAACTACTAAATATATTACTATCCCACATAAAACTCCTATAATACCTATTAATATAAAAGAATTTCTCCAACCTATAATATCATTTAGAAATACTAATGGAAATGTTGCAAATACACCACCTAAGCACCCTATAAAAGAAAACTTAGCTGTAGCTGATGTAAACTCTTCTTTTTTAAACCAACTTCCTTGAAACTTTAACACAGAAAGTAAAGTTACAGATACTCCCGCACCTATCATTACTCTAGATAGATAAGCTACTTTTATCCCTTCTATAAATCCAAACAATATAGAACCAATTCCACCTATAAGCATACCTATACTACATACTTTTCTAGGTCCATATCTATCAAGAAGTATTCCCCCTGGTATTTGCATAAGTGCATATGCATATAAAGTAAATGATGCAATATTAGATATTTCTATATTACTAAATCCTAATTCTAAGGATAAATTATCAGATATAACTGCCGTAGATAACCTTAGAAAATAAGCTATTACAAAAGAAAATGTAAGTACAGACCATATACCCCATTTAGTTTTATTATAGTTTTTCATCTTACTCCCCTATCCTTTTACTATTTTTAATTATTTTACCTTACTATTTCAGTATACAAATATTTTACTTGTTAATAAACTATAATTTTTATAAAAGACTTTTTATTTTGCTAAAATGTAATTTTAATTATGCTTTTTTATTAAAACTACCTTTATAATAAATGTACTCTAAATATTTATAAAAAAAATGCCATATAAATGGCATTTATCTTAAAGAATTTATTCTTATTTTATCAAGTTCATCTTCATTAAATATATGATTATTATAAAGCACTAAATACTCTTCACTTACAGTGGAATCAAATACTATTAAATCATCAGTGTTTATACTTATATTTATATTTTTATCATATATTTTTCTAACTGGATGATTTTTTATATCATCTACTGCCCCTAGATATATATTACTAGTAGGGCATATATTTAATCTTATATTTCTTTCTTTTATCATGTCCAATACATAATCACTTTCAACTGCTCTAAATCCATGTTGAAGTTCATCTATATTAAGAGTTTCTATAGCTTCTTTAACATTTTCTGCACCTAAAAACTCTCCTGCATGTACTTTTAATTTTAGTCCATTTTTTTTAGCATAATCATAGTATATTTTATATCTATCAAATCCAACTATTTCTTCATCTCCATATAAATCTATAGACTTAAACACTTTACTATCTATAATTTTAGGTATTAGTTTTTCAAGATTTTCATCACTTATACTTTTAGCTATACCTATTTCTGGTCTAAAATCTATTTTATCCTTGTACTTATCAACTAAGCTTCCTATACAATCAAAAAAATCTTTATCATTTTCAAATCTTAATATATCATGACAGTCTACACTAGCTTCAAGTATTACTATATTATCATCTATAGCATCTTTAATAGTTGCTTCTATTGTCCATAGAAAATCTTCTTTAGTTTTTATATGATTCATATATTCATTAAATATAAAATCATCTAATCCTTTTATTCCCTTCATCTCTTTAGAAGGTCTTTTTATTTTACCTTTTGTATAGCTATGTATATTATCAAATTTCATACCTAAGCCACAATGATTGTGAAGTTCTGATTTTTTTATAGTTTTTAATCCTTTTAAGTCATTTTCTTTTAGATATCTCTTAAAGTTTTGGCTATTTGTCATATTTTCCTCCTTAGGCGTTTTAATCCATTATAACATATCATAGTTATTTTTCTTACTATATTAATTTTTTAATAGAATTTATTACTAAATCTATATCACAAAAATCATGAGTTGCCATTAGTGTAACTCTAAGTATAGCTTCTCCTTTTTTTACTGTTGGATATCTTATTGCTGGTATATGTATACCTTCTTCTAGTAAACTTTCACTTATTTTAATTGCCTTTTTTTCATCTCCTATTAATATAGGTATAATTGGTGTTTCTCTATTAATATCAAATCCAATATTTTTAAGACCTTTACATAGATATTCTACATTTTCTTTTAGCTTTTTGACTAAGTATGGATTATTTTCAATAATTTCAAAACTTTTAATTGATGCCCCTATAACTGCTGGAGAAAGTGCTGTTGAGAATATAAAGCTTCTTGATTTATTTCTTAAATAATCAATAATATCACTATTAGCACATACAAATCCTCCTTCACTTCCTATTGCCTTAGAAAGTGTTCCTATTGTTATGTCTGGTTTTATATTAAAATACTCACTACTTCCTCTTCCAGTTTTTCCTATTACTCCTGTAGCATGTGCATCATCTACTATAGATATAAGGTTATGTTTTTTAGCTATTTTAACTATTTCATCTAGTTTACATATATCTCCATCCATACTAAATACACTATCAGTAACTATTATTCCATGCTTTGGATTTATTTCTTTTATCTTGTTAGTTAAATCTTTAATATCATTATGTTTATATACTATAGTTTTTCCTTTTGATAATCTACACCCATCTATTATAGATGCATGGTTTAATTCATCACTAAATATATAATAATCTTCATCACATATAGCTGAGATTACTCCTATATTTGCCATATACCCAGTATTAAATATTATTGCATCTTCATACCCTTTAAACTTTGCTATTTTTTCTTCTAATTTTTTGTGTAAATCATAGCTACCTGTAGTTAATCTTGAACCTCCAGAACCTAATCCATATTTGTTAATAGATTCTATTGCGCTTTTTTTAACCTCTTCATTATTGCAAAGCCCAAGATAATTATTAGAAGACATTAAAAGTACTTTTTTGTTATTTATAGTTGTATATTTATCTTGTGGTTTATTTAAATATTTTATCTTTCTATAAAGATTATTCTCTTTTATTTGTTGTAGTTTTGCTTTTATTTTATCCATTATATCTCCTTATTTATTATTTAAATATGACTTTGTCTTTAACTATTACTTTGGTATTTTCTAGATATTTTATAGTATCTTCAAGTGTATATTTAGAATCTATAGTAGAGTCATATAAAAATATTCTTCCCCCTCTATCCTCACCTATGTCTTTCATATGTTTAACTCTTATATATCCAAATTTTTTACTTGCTATATATCCTGTTGTATAATTTTTATCATCAGAACAACATATTTCACCTACTATATTAGGAGCATTGCATACCTTAGATGATAAGCATAACGCTTCTATAAAATGTGTATTTTGAAGTAGCTTTTCATTTTTATTTAAGTTGTCAGTACATTCATATTGTTTATCTAACATATCTACTTTTGAATCTTCAAAATCCATATAAGTGGCTCTTATTCCTCTTAACTTATCTTTTTCTAGTCTTTTAAGATTATTAACATCAAGAAGTACTGCACCTCTCATATTTTTTATACTTTTAAATAAATCTATAATATATATAGCATTTTTACTATTTATATTTAATTTTAGTAAATTATTATATAGAAACTCATAGCTTTCTTTTTTATTTTTGGTATTTAAAGTTGTAACATAAAGTGGATCTATATATTTTAATTCTTCTTTTTTAACCTCTTCTATTTTTATATTAATATAATCACTTTTTCCTTTTGAATGAGTTAATGCTCTTTTTATTAAAACACTAACTGCATTTTGTAAATCTTTTTCACTTACTATACTTTCAGCTCCAGATATATGATTATGCTCTTTTGACCCTCTCATCTTTATACTATATAAATTCATTTGTTATCATCCTTTATATGATTTTATAGTTATAATTAAAATGCTATATTCAGATAAAATATTACTTCTGAATATAGCATTTTATATTTTAGTTTATGATTTACTAATCTCTAATTTATTTTTATAGGTTTATACTAATTCTTCTTTAATATTTACTACTGCATTTTCTTTTTTATCATACTTTTTTATAAATGACTTATAAGGCGTTACTTTTACTATTTTTTCTATTGTTTTATATACAAAATATGAAGACAGTAATGTGTAAATCATCCCGGGTAGTGCTGATAAAATTAATGCTTTAAACGGTGTACCTGTAATACTTGCCATTACTACTCTACCTACTGCTGTACCTACTATACCGGCTGTTGATACTACTATTATATTACTACCTAAAATACCTATTAGTGAACCTGCTACTACTCTAAATGTCATAGCTACTATTACATTTAAAATTGTATGAGTTCCCATAATAAGGTTTATCATACTAGCTATTATTCCTGCACTTATATATCTTTTAAATCCAAAAGTAGAACATATACCTATAGCAATTGGTGCTGACATTTGAAATTCTGTTCCTGGTATAATTCCTGGTAATTTAAAGGTTCCTGATATTGCTATTATTACTGATAATAATGCTACTAGTGTTATTTCTCTAGTTTTATTGTTCATATTATATCTCCTTATCAATAACTGGATTTTCCTTAAAGTATTTTATTATACTATCTCTAGCTACTTCTACCATAAAGTCTATTTCTTCTTTGCTTATAACATATGGTGGCATAAAGTATATTATATTTCCTAAAGCTCTAAGTAAAACTCCCTTTTCTAAGGCATTTTGATATATGTTGTACCCTACTCTTTTTTCACTTTCAAATAGCTCTTTAGTATCTTTATTTTTAACTAATTCTATAGCACCTATCATACCTATTTGTCTGTACTCACCAACATATGGTATATCATTTAATACACTTTCCACCTTTTTTCTTAAATAATCACTTTTATCTTTATTTTTATCTAATACATTCTCTTCTTCAAATATTTTTAAGGTCTCAACTGCTACACTACATCCTAGTGCATTTCCTGAATAACTATGACTGTGTAAAAATGCCTTCATTGTATTATATTCATCATAAAAAGCATTATATATTTTGTTACTCATTAAAACTAATGATAGTGGCATATAACCTGCTGTAAGTCCTTTTGATAAACACATTATATCTGGTGAAATATCACTATGCTCACAAGCAAACATTTTACCAGTACGCCCAAAACCTACTGCTATTTCATCAGCTATTAGATTTATATCATACTTATCGCATAATTTTCTTAGATGAACTAAATACTTAGGTGAATATATCTTCATTCCTGCCGCACATTGAACTATAGGTTCTACTATTATTGCACTTACTTCTTCATGAATTTCTTTTATAGTGTTTTCCATATTTATAAAACACTCTGCATTACAGGTGTCTCTATTTTTATCAAACTTACATCTAAAGCAATCTGGTCCTTCTACTTTTACAGTATCAAGTAACATTGGTTTATATATTTTACTGTATAAATCCATATCAGAAACTGCTAAAGCTCCTGTTGTTTCTCCATGGTAAGCATCACTAATTTTTACAAACTTTGTTTTTTTGCACTTTCCTATCTGTTGATGATATTGAAAGCTTAGTTTTAAAGCTATCTCTATAGCTGAAGATCCATTATCTCCAAAAAATACTTTATCTAATCTATCTGGAGTTATATTTATAATTTTTTCACATAGATTTATGGCTGGTTTATGGCTAAAGTTTGCAAATATAGTATGTTCTAAAGTATTTGCTTGATTGTATAAGGCCTTATTTATTCTTTCGTTTGAGTGACCAAATAAATTTACCCACCAAGATGAAACTGCATCTAAATATTTTTTTCCATTGACATCTTCTAAAAATACACCTTTACCTTTTTCTATTACTATAGGTTTAAAAGTTTCATAGTCCTTCATCTGAGAGCAAGGATGCCATATATATTTTAAATCTTTTTCTTGAAGTTTTTTCATACTCATACTTTTTCTCCCTTACTTTTATAAAAATCATCTATGTTTAATACAATTTTTACTCAAACAATGAAAGTATATTTTCTAAATCAAGTTTGTCGTATTCTTTACATATACTTTCTTTATTAAACTCTTTAATTTTATTTAAAACACCTAGTACCTTAAGGTTGGTTATTTTTTCTATCATTTTTATATTGTCATCTTCATAAAACTGATTATTGTAATTATTTATAAATATTCCTCTACATTTTATATTCTTAGACTTTAAAAACTCATAGGTTAATACACTATGGTTTATAGTTCCAACAGATGCACTTGCTACTATTACTACATCCATATTTAAGTCTTTTATAAGGTCATATAAAAAATAATCATTAGTTATTGGAACAACTATACCTCCAGCACCTTCAACTACAACATAATCATATGTTTTTAAAAGTTTGTTATAATGATTTATTATATTTTCTTTATTTATATATACATTTTCTATATTACACGCTAAATGAGGGGATACTTCTGTTTTTAGGCAGTAAGTATTCATAGTTTTATAATCTATTTCTAAATCACAAATATCTTTAATATATTTAATATCTGGCGGTATTATTTTTATATTTTCTTCTATACCTCCACTTTGTATTGGCTTATATGTTATTACATTTTTATTATGTTTTTTTAATTTATAAGTTATAGCTCCACTTACAAAAGTCTTTCCTATGTCTGTGTTAGTTCCTATTACAAATATACCTTTTCCCATATTTATCATCCAATCTTTTAAATTATCTAACTTCAAATCCTAATTTTTCTATCATTTTTATATCATCAGCTATGCTATTTCCACAAGTTGTCAATAAATCACCACTTATAGTAGCATTAGCACCACATTTAAAAGCTAATTCTCCATAGTTTGTTAGTAAATTTCTACCACCTGCTAATCTTATTTGAGCACTTGGGTTTATAAATCTATATATGGCTACCATCTTTAAAAAGTCTTCTTCCTTAATAGATTTACTATCTATTTTTGTTCCTTTTATATAATCTAGTGCATTAAGTGGTATCGACTTTATCCCTAAATCTCTAATCTCAAAAGCCATATCAATTCTATCTATTTCACTTTCTCCAAGACCAAATATACCGCCACTACAAACTTCTAGTCCTACACTTTGTGCGTCTTTTATAGTTTTTATTTTTTCATCATAAGTGTGTGTTGTGCATATATTGTCAAAGTAATTTCTTGATGTTTCTAAATTATTATGATATCTTTTGACACCAGCTTTTTTAAGTTTTCTTAAATCTTCTTTACTAAGTAAACCATGTGATGCGCATGTTTTTATGTCTACATATTTGTTTATAGCCTTATAGGAGTTTACTATTTTATCTATTTCTATATTGCTTAATTTTTTTCCTGATGTTACTATTGAATATCTTTTTATACCTCTATCTTTATGATATTTTGCATCTTCTACAAAGTAGTCTGTATCTTTTAATGGGTAAACTTCTATATCTGTAGTATGATAAGATGACTGTGCACAGAACTTACAGTCCTCACTACATTTTCCACTTTTACCATTAACTATTGAGCAAATATCAAATTCATTTTGTAAAAAATATTCTCTTATTTCATTTGCAAACTTTCCTAAAATTTCAAAGTCATAGTCTAATAGTTTTATTGCTTCTTTTCTATTTATTAAATGTCCATTTTTTATTTTATTTGTCATTTCATATAACATTTTGTACTCTCCTTTTATTACCTGGTACTAATTATATAGTAGTTTACTTTTTTATTTACGTCAACCTATTTTTTATTTTAGGTTTACATTAAATATATTTCTTATATAACTTAATTTTTTTATATAACTATTTTTTCATATTGACAAATTTGAAATTTATTAATACCATAATATAAATAAATATTAATCCATTGATAAGGGGTAGTAGTTAAGTTTAGGTTCGTTATAGAGAGCTAAGGATGGTGGAATCTTAGTATGAAAAAACTTAATGAATGGGCCTTTGAGGAGTAAAGGGAAATCTATTTAGAGAGTACTATTTACCGTGTCCTTCACGTTATAGAAGGTAGAGTATGTTAGTACTTGATTTAAGAGGCATTTTTATATTTAGTGTTATGTTAAATATATTTATATTTGATATCACACTGTATATAAATTGCAATTTAGGTGGCATCGCGGAGAAAACTTCGTCCTATTTATTTAGGACGGAGTTTTTTTATTTTATAAAATAAAATTTTATATACAAATACATTTAAGGAGGTGATTTCTATGGTATGAAAGATTGATTGTGATAATAACACTCATTGGTTAGATTTTATTAAAATATCAAAATTTAGGAGGTTTTTCGTTTATGAAAACAAAAAAAATAACAACAAATTCAATACTTTTAGCTATAGGTTTAATACTTCATCAAATCACCCCTACTTTAGGTTTACCTATGCAACCTGATTTTGCACTTGCTATGTTATTTATAGTAATGATGCTTAATAAAGATGATTATAAAACTTGTGTAATATCTGCAATTGTCACTGGAATATTTACAGCTTTAACTACAAAGTTTCCAGGTGGCCAAATACCAAATTTATTAGATAAAGTTATAACTGCTAATTTTATATATTTACTAATGTTTATGTTTTATAAAATAAAGCTTTTAGATAAATTTCTTAAAAGTAAAAAAGAAAGTGTATTAGCTATGATTATACTACCTTTTGGTACTTTAGTTAGTGGTACAATATTTTTAATCTCTGCTAAAGCTATCGTAGGACTTCCTGCTCCATTTTTACCTTTATTTTTAACAGTAGTACTACCTACTTGTATTATAAACTTATTTGTGGGTATATTTTTATATAATATTGTCAATTTATCTTTAAAAAGAAGTTTTAGAGCTTAAAATAAACAATAAATAAAGCTACCTATAATTTAGCTAATATTAGGTAGCTTTATTTATAATTTATACACTTATTTATCTTTTTTATCTAATTCTTCTCTTAACTTCTCCTCTGTCAAAACATAAGCATTTGCAATTATCTTATTGCAGAACCTGCAACTATATTCGGCTCCTCCTCAACAAGTTTTTACTTGTAGTCTGTTTTTACAGTAAGGACAATAATATGCTTTTGTCATATCTTCACCCCTTACTATACTATTGCATCTATCTACAAATCGTTCTTATTTATAACTTATATATCTGTAATTATTTTATTTATTTTAACTTTTTAATTAAGTTAGATGTATATTCTAATAAGTTCGTACATATATTAAGAGTTTCATTGTTTTCATCTAATATTGGATTAAATTCTACAAAATCCATAGATTTAACAAGTCCACTATTTATAAGTTCTTTTAATATAAGTTTTGTATCCTCTATGTTATATCCATCACTAACTCTTGTTCCTGTTCCTTTAACTATATCTTTATCCATAAAATCTATATCTAAACTTATATGGATTGCATCTACATTTTGTTTTTTACATTTTTCAATTATTTCATGTATTATCTTTTCAATTCCTAACTTATTAATTCTATTTTTGTCATACATACTAACTTTAGTATTGTCTAACAATTTTCTCTCTTCTATATCTATATCTCTTCCACCTATATGAAATACATTCTCTTCATGTAGTTTAGTTTTATGCCTATATAAGTTTACTAATCTTTCATCTCCATAACCACATAAGAAAGCTAAAGGCATACCATGAGAATTTTTGCTTTCTGATATTATTTCTGTGTTAAAGTCTCCATGTGCATCTATCCAAACTACCCCTAAATTTTTAAAGTATGAACTTGAACCTGATATACTTCCTAATGCTATACTATGATCCCCACCTATTATAATTGGAAAGTCTTTATTATTTAGAGATGTATATACCATGTGTGCTAAATTTAGATTAACATTATATATGCTATTATAGTACTTTATATTTTTATCGCTTAAAAATTTATCTTTCTCTCTAATATCTTCTACATAGATATCTCCCATATCATATATACTTAGTTCGCTTTTTTTCATTATGTTTACTATATTAGCTTCTCTAAGCTTTTTAGGCCCGTATTGAGCTCCATTTCTGTCACATCCATGATTTGTAGGTACACCTATTAAATTTACATTCATAAAAAATCCCCCTTGTAGAAATTACTTATTATAGTTAAAAATCTATCTTTACTAGTAATTATTTTATGATACATTTTTTAAGTTATTCTTAAGCTATTTTTATTAATTACTATTTAGCTTGTCCTTTTATCGTCTTATTTTTTAATAATAATCTAAATCCATCCATGTTATATAAAAATAGGGAGCTAGTTTTTAGCTCCCTATTTTTATATTATAATATTTATAAGCTACATCAAAGCCCTCTAATATTCTGATTAAACTTTAATGACCCAATCTTTTGGTCCTTGTATATCTTTATATTGTATTCCTCTTAATATATCATAAAGTTCATTAGTAACAGGTCCAATCTTATTATTTTGCACTATATACTCTTTATCTTCATATATAATACTTTTTATAGGCTTTATCATGTATTTAGTAGAACAAGTTCCAATTTCACAAAAGTTATCTATTTCATCTAAATATATATCTCTTTCTTCTACCTTCATATTTAAATAGGTTTTAGCAATATACATAAGAGAATTTTTTGTTATACTAGGTAGTCCTGTTGAAGATTTTAAACTTATAAACACATCATTTTTTGTTATAACAAAAAGATTTGTATTATTTATATCTTCAAGTTTATTATTTTTATTTATATATATAAGTTCTTTATCTTTTAAGCTTTTAGTACTATTACTGACTTCATCTATTCTTTTCCTATCTTTGGTTATTATAATATTTGAAAGATCCATATGTGTAGGTCCTACTGGCGTTACATATATAGAAAATATGTATTCTTTTGGTATTTTAAGGTTTGATTGGTTTGATACTTCACTTATAAATGGTCTTATATATAAGCTAGCTTTGCTATCATATGGTGGTACAAATCTTTCATTAGCTCTCACTACATCTTTTAATGCTTTTATAAACTTTTCTTTTGGTATATTTGGGATTAATAGCTTTTCACAATTTCTATTTAATCTCACTATATTTTCATAAGGTCTAAATAAGTATATATCTCCTTCTTTACTTCTATATGCTTTTAGTTCCTCGAAACACTGTTTTATAGAATTAACATCTAATTTTTTTTCATCTATACTTAGTCTATCTTTTTTTACTTTACCTTCATCCCAATCATTAGCTATATATCTAGATATATAACTATAATCTGTTTCTCTATATTTAAATCCTAGGTTTTTCCAGTCTAAATCAGCATACTCCATAGATTATCCCCCCTAGTTTTATATTTAATTATATATATGTTATTATTTTATTTTTAATACAAAACATATAAATTATAATCTATATATTCCTACAAGGAAATTTTTTGTTTTAAGTTTATAAGTAAAGAGGAACGAAACGTTCCTCTTTGTATTTAATATGTTATATTTGAATTGATTATATTTCTAACTTGTACTTCACTTATCCCAAACTTTCTCGATAGCTCTTTATAGTTACCATTAAAAGATTTTCTAATTATCTTATTTCTAATAGGTTTTAATACACTATTTTCACTAGGTATATAAACACTACTTCCACCAGCTAATTTTATAAGTTCCTTAACATTATCAAGTCCTATTACTTCTTCAATATCAATTAAAGACTCTGGTAAATCTTCTTTAGTTAAATACTTAAGCATAATATCCCTCCATATAATAGATATAGATTGTAATACTTATAATTATTTTACCACTTATATATACCTATATAAACGTTATTTATTCTGCTTATTTCAACATAATATTTATTTTAATCATATTCTCTATGCTTCACTATTATATTCAATTAGGTCTAGCTACATATTTCATTTATGACTAATAATTATCATATTTTCCCAACAATATTAAGTTTTGATGAAGATGGAATATCAGTTGAGTTTCCTGATTTACCAGATTATTTAACTAGTGGTGATTCTACTGAAGAAGCTATTAGTAGAGCAAAAGAAGGCCTTGAACTTCATCTATATGGTATGGAAGAGGATAATGATTTAATACCTGAACCTACTAATATAAAAAATTTACATTTAGAGTCTGATCAGATTCCTGTATTAATAGATGTAGTTATGTCTATTCATAGAAAAGATATAGAGAATCAAGCAGTGAAAAAGACTCTTACAATTCCTCGATGGTTAAATAAAGAAGCTCTTAAACATGATGTTAATTTTTCTCAAATATTACAAGATGCTCTTATGGATGGTCTTGGTTTAAATAAAAATTAAGCTCCTAATTATGCTAGGAGCTATTTTTATTTAAACTAAAAAATTATAGTTTACTATTAAACGTATTTACTATATCACTATAAGATTTAGGTAATGCATTTGCTATCATTCTATCAGATATATAAATTATATTTTTATCCATCTTCATATCCTTTACATTCCACATTGATGGATGAATGTAAACCTTCTTTTTGACTTTATCTTTCTCAACTACTATAAATTCTTCTTTACTTTCCAACATATTGCAACTATAACCGTCTAACTTCAATAACTCTTCAAGTGGATTAAATAACCTTAATTGTTCATCCATATCTAGTTTATTTGCTATTTTCCCACTTTGTCCCCATTCTAAGAGTTGTATTGCTAGCTTTCTATCTAGTTTATTTTGTACTCTTTGATTCCAAAAGTGATTCAAGCACTTATGACATGATTGTTCACAGTCACATGATTGTAATATTTTTAGTGTATATTCTAACAATTCATTAGTTTTGTTTGCAAGTTCTGAGCTGTATCCCGCTCCACTTGATAAACTATCAAATAAGAATATATCTACATATACACAATCTTCTCCTGCTCTTAAACGATATCCACTTCTTATTTCATTAAATTCAATATCTAGTAATCTTCCTGCAGCTAAAACCATTGCTTCTGCTAAAGTTATTGATGCTGAGTTTATCCATAGATCTTCTATATTTGTATTTATTTTTTTATTATCTAGTTTAAATTCAAATATAACCATGTCTGTCATAAATGAATGTCCAAGTACAACATTTTCATGTTCTCTATGGCTACATTTTATATTATTTCTTCTTGGATGCTTATATGGTCTTCCTATTTTACTATTTAATTCTTCTGAACCTACTACTGCAGCACCACAATCTTTACATACATTAAAGCCTTCGCCTTTCGGTCCTTTATTTAAAACTATTAAAGTTTGGTCTGCTCTTTTTGCTTTTCTTATATAACTATAGCCTGAGTTTTCCATGTCATCTTTCGATGGTGTAGTTGAATAACAAGGCTGTTCTGCATAAGATACTTCATTTTCTGCTTCTGATTCTGGTATACTTGTTGCATTCAGCGGTGCAAATCCCCATGGTTTAAGTAAGTTGTCTGTGCTTATGTCATTTCCTTTACAGAATGGACATTTATTATCTTCTGGTAGTTCTAGCCCAAACCATCCACAGGATTTATTTTTACAGTAATATAAGGTTTTAAAGTACTCATTACTCTCAAAATATGGCCTTGCTGGTTTTTCATAGAAGCCTGGCTTGAACTTAGAATGGTGAGTATATATACCACCTGATTTGTAAGTTTTCTTATCTACTACAACTACTCTTCCTGGTGCAAATTCACTTATAGCCATATCTAAGGCTCTATCTGGTTTTTGTTCTATTTTTTCTCCTTTTTTATCTTCTATATACAATCCAACTACATTCTTTGGGAAGGAGTATGTAGGTAAAATACTTTCATCGTACAATACATCTAACAACACCTTTGGGGTATCTTTTTCACTAGTGTATGCTTCCGGCATCTTTAAAACCTTTTCTCTTACTTTTGTTATTTGATTTATTAACGAATCTTTTAATGTTTCTATATTCACAGAAATTATATTTGGTATTAGAATATTTAATTTTTCTTCTGTGTATTGATAATTTTCTATAAATTTAATAAATTGATTATAATCATTTTCAAAAAACTCAACAGCACTTATCTTATCTATACTTTGGTTAATAATAGATAGATATTCTGTAATTAAAATCATGTTAAGATGTCTATAAATTAATTTTTTATTTTCTACATCTATCCATGGTGCTCTCACTTCTCCAGATATTATTTCTTTTGGATTTAAGAAGTAATGAGTATCATGTGGTCCATTATCTGTAAAAGTAACTATAGTTGATATTGCTGCACTTCTTCTTCCTGCTCTACCTGCCCTTTGTTGATAGTTTTCTCTCATTGGTGGTATATTTCTAAGTCCCACCGCTGTTAATGATCCTATATCTATACCAACTTCCATAGTTGTAGTACAACTTAAAATATCAATTGGCATTTCATCATTAACATGTACATCTTGGAATCTCATTTCATAATTCTCCGTGGTTGACCACATTTTTTGTCTTTGGTCTTTATGTGATAACTGAGCTGTATGCTCTTCTGTATTTATAGTTGTTATTAACTCATCACTTTCTAATGATTCTAATACTGGCTCTCTCCAGAATCTAAATCTTTCTAATTCTTTTTCATTCATTTCTTCTACTTTTTCATTTCCGCAGTGAGCACAATAATTCCATAATGTTGTAAAGAATACACCTGAACACTTTTTACAATGATACCAATTTTGATTTTCATTATATTTAAGTGTAATTAAATTTAAATTTAAGTACCTTTTATCACTACCTGTTGGTTTTTCCGTATATTTTAATAAGCACTTATGTATAACTTCTATAGCTTCCTTTGAGTAACTTTTCTTTAATATTTTTTGTATTACTTTAGGGATGTTCTTCTTGTCTTCTATTCCAAAACGTTCAAACTTGCTAGAGCTTACATTTCTTCTTACTTCATCATCTATTTGTTCACCTAATGCAAAGGTATCTTTCATTATAAAGTTTGCCCATGCTGAAAATACCATACAAAATTCATTCCAAGACATATTAATGTCTTCTTCTTCTAATTCATCTTCTATTTCATATTGTAAACTTCTATCACAAGGTTCAATATAACAAAGACCTATATCCGTTAATGAACGATAACTACTACACATTAATTTTAAAATTTGCTCATTATACAGATTAACACTCTCATTTATTCTTCTTTTTAAGGAATCATATTCAACTTCTCTTCCTCTTCTTAAAGCTCTTTCTAGTGCATTTTCAATCTGACTTATATGCTCCTTAAACACTTTACCTTCTTCACCATAGAATAATTGTAAATTATTTTTGTAGGCAATTTCTAAAAATACTATATATAATAAATCCATTGTTGGATTTTTTCTACTTTCTTCTGCCCAATCAGTTAATTGTTTACAAGCCATTACTACTATCTTTCTAGCTGCATCATCATCTGCTGCTCGTGTTAAGTCTTTTGCAAGACCTGCTGCACGCTGTCTACTATCTGAAAATAATAGTACTTTTCTTCCTGCATTTGGAGTTTTCTTAATTTGTTCTTCATCAAATACACTTGGTGGCTGCATCCTTAATTGTTCTGATACAAGGTTATAAAAAGGCTCATTTCCTTTAGTTACAAAGTCACTTACATTCAAGTGAGATTTACTACATTTAGGACAGTTATAGTAAGTTAATACACCTGGTCTTCCTTTTTGTTCCTTATCCTCATAGGAAACATATATAAATCCTTCTTTATCTCTATATCTATCATCTTCATATAATCTACCTGTTATTGAGTTTAAGTATCCCACCTTAGTGCTAGTAGATTTTTCTAACTCTCTGCTCTCTGGTATAATATATAAATGTACTTCTTTCATAGTGTTATCAAACTGTTCACCAATACTATTCCATATAAATCTAGGTTCACTATCATTTTGATCCATGTATGCTTTGAAGAATAGTGCTCCACATCTTCTATCATTTACTAATTCGTAAACTCTACTTCCACAGCATTCACAAGTACTTAGATTTTGATTTAAATATATTTTCCCTAAGGTAATTCCATCATAAGATACTATTTCTTTGCAGTTAGGATTACTACAAGCATATATTCCTTGTAATCCTCTAAACATCATATGTAGTCTTGCAGGGAACAATACTTGACCTTCTTTATTTTTAGCCAATGGTGCTATTCCCAATAATACTTGAGTAGCTTTTTGTGCTACTTCTGTATCTTCCTTTGGAAATACTTTTTGTGCCAGATTAGAGTACGATATTCCATTCCCTCTACAAGTTTTCATAATCTCTATCATAGGTTCTAATTTACTTAAGAATTCATATAGCTTTTCTTGTGCATCTTCAAAGGTTTTAATTTGATTTAAATCTATATTACTAAATCTATTTATAAAAGCTATTATAGCTTCTATTTTTATTGATTCTTCTTTTTGAAACTCATCTATATCTACTAAACTTAATTCTTTTGGATTAACTTTAATAATATTGTTGGTATCTACATTTTGCATACTTCCATGAACTATTTTAAAGTTACTATTATCACTATTTTGAGCTGTGAGATTACAGGCAAAATTTATGATATCATCTTCTTTATTTTTAGGAACACTGGCACTAGTTAGTATGAATCTTACTTTATCTCTTGTAATGTTTAATTTATGAAGTAGTCTTCTTATTAATAAAGAAACTTCTCCACCTGAAGCTCCTCTATACATGTGTGCTTCATCTATGATAATTAATAACTTATTATCCTCAGACTTATCTAACCATTTTTTAGTTTCTTGCCAGATACTTTGTTCTATAGGTCTCATTAACATATACTCTAGCATGGAATAGTTGGTGATTAGTATATCTGGACACATTTGTTGCATTTCTTGTCTTGTGATTAACTCAGCATCATAATCATGAGTTGTATGCCTACCTTGTTTTAAATTATCTATATATTCCTCTAAGTTATACTTAGCAGGATACTTTCCTATTTCTATCAATTTTGATTTAATTACTTCTTCTTTATTTACTAAGTCTTTATAAAGAGTTTGAGCAAGCTCTTTATCTTCCTTTTCATCTTTTTCCCCTGGATAAGGTGTTCTGCCTGTGTACATACCAAATTTAGGTATTCTAGCATTCTTAGATCCAACATTTTTATAAAACATATTTCTGAACTTACCTTCTGTATCCCCAATCATACGCCTAAGTCTTCCAAGTTGGTCAGATACTAGTGCATTCATAGGATATAACATTAAAGCTCTTACACCTTTTTGCTCCCATGTATTTGAACTACTTACAGCTTCACTTACTATACTACTTATCATAGGCCACATAAAACATTCTGTTTTTCCTGAACCTGTACCCGTAGCTATAAATAAATCCTTACCTTCATAAAATCCTTCTAAAGCATTCACCTGATGCTTAAATGGATTTTTAAATACACCTAGTCTATTATTAGACATTTGTGATAATATATCTTTTACTTCTTTTGGTACATTGGAATTTATTATTCCATCTTCCACTACTTCATAGGCTGGATTTGCCTCTATGTATGGCTCTTGAAATAATATTCCTTGTGCCTCTATAGAATTTTCACATGCTTCTATTAATAATTGATTTTCTGCTAAGTACTGAGCCTTAATATAATCTATTAATTTATTTTTTATAGCACTATGAATTTTTGATACTCCGTATTTATTCATTAGTCAATCTCCCTCACTACAATATTCAACTTTTCTAAAATAAGTTTTATTAAGTCCCATATATGTATGCTAAATATTAAATTCATACTATCTGCGATTGAAGTTTTAGGCCATCCTAATGATAGTAGTATATTTTCCTCCTGACTAGGAAGTGCACATTTTAGGTTTAATTCTACACAATCACTTCTATCAATAAATTTATAGTATGCCATGACACTGTTATTTACTTCAGACTTTAAACCATACATAAATCTTCTTACTTCATTATTTTCTACTAAATAAGTATTAAATTGACTTGTATATATTTCTCCATTAACTTTTTTTATTAAGCCATAATCATTGAAATTTTCTCTATATACAGAAATTTCACCTTCTTTTAATTTGTAGTTATTTTCCCAACTATTATAAAAACTCACCTTGCTATATTTATTAAAAATATCACAAGTAATATTCTTTCTATTTTTCCATTGAGAATTAACTACATATTGTTTTAAGATTTCCTTTGCTGTAAAGTTATCTAATCCATGAAACTGTAATATATCCTCATTATTTATTTCCTGTTCTGCATTAACCAGTTCAATTTGAGTTAGGCCTGAATGTATTTTTATATTTCTTGAATTAATGCCTCTAGTTGATTTTACTCCTCTATTTACCAAACATTCTTCGTATAATGGAATCGCTAGATTAGTATTGAAACCTGACTTTATTAACTCCCCAGATTTTATTAGTCTTTCTAGTATAATATCTTGTGGATTTTTATTTGCTTCTTGAGAGTAAAACCAAGGTTTTAGGCCAGGATATAATTCCAGTATATTTTCTAAAAATACTTTCCCTACTATAGATAAATGTTTTCTACTTTGGCCTATTCCTTTTTTATCATCCTCTAAAATATCACCATCAAGAGTAGATATCTTCATCCATAAAGCTAGGGCTGAATAAACAACTCTAGCTTTATAAGTTACATCATCTTCTTCACTATACTTTGATATCTTTAAATCGTTAATAATTTCTTTGAATACTTCATCTTTAATATGCATATTCTTCTTCCATTTCTATAAATATTTCTAAATTCTTAAGTTTGTCGTTATCAAAGTTTTGCTTATTTATAAACTCTTCTAATTTATCTAGCTTTTCTTGACCTTTACAGATCATTCCTAGTGAAAATAGTATCATATAATAAATTCCTATATCTCTATTTGAATCATTGTCTATGTTATTAATAATATTTATAACTTCTAACATTTTAAGCTTTGAGATATTTCCTAAATCTACAAGCTTGTTTAAGCTATTTGATAGTTTAGATTTTCTAACTTCTCTTGTTTCTGTATTTTCTAGTAAATCATCAGATACCCTACAAGGATAAAGTTCATCTATAGGCTCACTTTCTAAAATTGAATCTAAATCTACAGCCATAACATAATTGAATATAGCTTTAGGTAATATATTTATGTTTTCACTTGATTCCATTGAGAATATTAATATTTTATCTTTATTTTCCTTTATTAATGGCATATATACACTATCAGCTATGTTATCTATTGCATTTTCAATTAGCACAACCTTGCTTTCTAAGCTACTTATCTTATCAATAAGTTCTACAACATTAGAGTGTCCAGGTGGGATTACAATTTTATCTGCTGTTGAATTATTTACAGTATAAGATATTGCATCTGCAATTATTCTCGCATTATATCCCACTGCTAGTAAGCCCATATTATTTTTAATAGTTGCATAAGTATATTTTGCAAAATCATAGGCATAATCCTTACCTACTCCAGCACATTCAAAATTATCAGCTAATTCATTTATAAACTCTGATACATCATATATTTCATCAATTTTACCTTCAGTCTGTTTACTAGGTGTGTGATAAATACTGCTATTACTTTCTTTTGGTACTTCAACATTTATCATTGATTGTGTAGCTTCACTTTTTCCTATTCTATTCATAACATAAGTTATGTGATTTATAAAAGCCTCTGACTTATCTTCTAAGGTAGTAATTGATGTTTCAATTTTTTCCTTTTCTTCTGTTATAGAATTTATTTCTTCTTCTAGCTCTATTTTATTAATCTTTAATTCATTTATATTGTTTTCAAGTTCTTTAATTTGTGTATGAAGGTTTTGATTTTCTTCATCCCACTTTTCTTTTGCAAACTTATCAAAGCTGCTACATTTATTTTCTAATAGATTTAATAATCTTTTATTTTCTTGTTCTCTTTTATCATATAAATCTAGTATCCTATTTTTATCCGTGATATAGCTTTCAATCTTTTGGTTTAATTCACTTATTTTAGAATTTGATTTTTCTACCTCTCGTGTGAATTTCATCTCTATGCAAATCTTATCTTCATTTAAGTTAGCTATTTTCTGATCTTTTTTTATTACAATATCATTTAATTCACTACTAAGATCTTCTATTTTAGTATTAAGTTCTTTAATAGCTTTATCTTTAGATTTTATTTCCTCTGCATGTTGTTTTTGTATTAATTTTATCTTTTCATTGTATTTTGTTATAATTTCTTCTTCTAATTTTAATAGTTCTTCTTTTATTGCTTTTTTTATCTTTATTTTTTCTTCTATATAAAGCTTAATTTCTTCACTTAATTCTATATCTATAGCTTTAAAGTATATTATAATATTTTCCTCGAAAGGAGTATTTAATAGTAAAGCTAATAGTTTATCTAATTTTTCATGATTATAATTTGTTAAATTAACTTTTAAATCTTCTATATCAAATTCTGACCTTATTATATTATTTGTTTCAGCTAAGTTAAATTGAATTAACTTAATTAAATATTTACCTAATAAAAAATCTTTTCTTTTATATATTCCTTTATAATAGATTTCTTTAAGTTTATTCTTGTCTAATTTATCTATTCTCCAACCTTTAGTATCTTTGCTAAATTGTTTACTATTTTTCTTAATAAATTGAATTAGTTCTTTATTATCTATTAAATTAATTATACTATAGAATTCTTCTTCACTATATTTTTCAAATTCCTTTTCAATTAAGTCTGTATTATTAATTGGTTTCATTTTTCCTCCTACTTGCTATTTGATTTTCTTTAAAATTCCCTTTGCTCCTATCGGTATCTTATTAGTTACTATATAAGATTTTAACAGACTATACGTTTTTGGGTATCGTTTTATATTTTTTAAGATTGATTTTGTATATGCATCTACTGGCTCATAATAACATTTAAGATTTCTTAGCCTTCTATATATTTCAAAATCATCAAAGGTTTGATTAGATTCTATTTTGTTTTTTTCATATTCTAAAATAGTTTTATTTTTTAAGCCTATTTTTATTGATAATCTATCCCCAAATTTAATATCTTCTATTACGGTTTCTAAACTTTTAATTTTATAGTTTCTAAATAATATATCATTTCTATAGTGTAATAACTCTATTTCAGAATTAGAGTATAATTTCAACTTTCCATCTATAGGAAGTTTTTGATATTTTCCTTGTTCTATTACCTTTTCATCTATATCTTTAATTAAAATTTCATTATTGAAACCTTTTATCTCTTCATTATGTTTAGATACAAATAAATATTTTGAGTTGTATTCATCATTTATGTTAATAGCTTTTTCAATAGAGCTTGGTAACATCTTTATTAAATATTTGTTTTTATCTATATTTTCAATAAGCATTTCTACATAGCTATTCTTTTGGTGCCTAAAGGCTCTTGTATTTTTTTCAGTAGAGTTTATTAGTAATAGATTATACCTTTCATAAAACATTTCTACTTTATTGTTCTTTTTTACCATCGGAGGCCATAATGATACTATATATGATGGTTTATTAACTAAACTCACTTTAAAGCTTTCTCTACAAAATTCAGATATTAATTTCGCTTGTTTTCCTATTAAGCTAAATCTTATTTTATATACCTTATAGCTTCCATTGGAGAATACAATATCACCATATTCTTCGTACGTTATACCATCATAGTATCCAAACATATTACCATATTTATAAATACAAAGGTAATCTGTATCTGCTTCAATTTCTTCATTAATCCTTATTTTTCGTCCACCATTTTCACCATATTTAAATAATGCTCCATTTGTATTTATACCTTCTATTTCTTCTCCCCATTTTTCATTGACTAAAGCCTTTGTTTCTTTTGAGGAATATTCTAGGTTATATTTCGATGATATAAAGTTTATTGGTTTTAGAGTGGTAGTATTTGAGAAGAAATTTATTTTATCTATATAGTATTCCTTTTGATAACTAGATAAATTTTTTGCAGGTTTTATAGTTATCTTTGATTGTTTTTCTCTTAAGTCATTTATTGTTTTATCTCCTAATGAATAAAATCCTATATATAGTTGGTATTTGTTATTATTTTCTTTCTTTAGATATAATGGTAAACCTACTCTTTGATACACTGATAGTTGACCTTGTGAATCTATTCTAAGTTCACATTGTTTAGTTTCTTCAGTAGTATTAGTGTGTCTAAAAAAAGTTTTTCCTTTATTTCTGTAGACATAGGTAACATACTCTCCACAGTTAGTGCAAAAGAATTTTTTTTCTTCAAATGATATAGATCTTTTATATGTATCTTTTATATAGTCTGCGGATACTATTCTTACTTCTCCTATTTTATAATTTTCCTTAGCTCTATCCATACATCTCCTTAAGCATTGCTATTATTATTTATATATTTTTCATAATTAATTTTATCACACTAAATAACTAATTTTTCTATTTTTTTTAATATTATTAAATTATAGCTTATACATATCCAAATAATTACATAAAATTTATGTATTATAATCAGCCTTTTAAATTGAATCATTTAAACACTTTAAATAATTTAATTTGCTCTATATCAATATTCTTTAGACATAATCAATCCAATTAACATATCTAACTCAAACTGGTACAAATTCCACTATGAATTTAATACTATAAACTATACAAGTAAAATCTAAGGTGGTTACACCACATGAAAACAATACTAGAAGTAAAAAACCTCTACAAAAACTTCTATAACAAAGAAGGTGAAATAGAAGTCCTAAGAAACATTAACTGTACTCTAGAAGAAGGATAAATTTTAACACTGCTTGGACTATCTGGAAGTGGTAAATCTACAATACCAAACATACTAACAAAACTTCTAAAACCACCATCAGGTGAAGTAAATATCAATGATAATATAGGCTATATGTTTCAAAAAGATCACTTATTAGAGTGGCGAACTATAATAGATAATATAACTATTGGACTAGAAATACAAAAAAATAAAACCCCTGAAAATATAGCTAGAGTTGAAAATCTTTTAAAAACTTATGATCTATGAGATTTCAGAAATAGGTATCCAAAAGAACTTTCTGGTTGTATGAGACAAAGGGTTGCTCTTATTCGTACATTATCTGCAAATCCAGATATACTACTATTAGATGAACTGTTCTCTGCACTTGATTATCAAACAAGATTATTAATTTTAGATGATGTATACAAACTCATTCGAAATGAAGGTAAATCTGCTATTCTCGTGATGCACGATCTTCCAGATGCACTATGTATAAAAGTGCGACTTTAGAAAATGATGATATAATAGATCTACCTAAGATAGATATAAGTACAACTCAAGAACTAAAAAACATTGATCCAGTAGATATAAACTTAAACGCTCATGAATTTAAAGAAGATACATTTGGAGATAGACTTAGAAAGTCTAGAATTGAGTTAGTATTATCAATTTCCGAAATCACAGAACTATGCGGTGTTACTAAATCTGTTATTAGTGGCTATGAACTTAATAGATATGTTCCAACTAAAGAAGTTCTTAATCTATTATCGTCTAAGTTTGATATGAATTATATTTGTGTGGAAGGTTACACAAAACTATTATATAATTTTGATGAATTTTTAGACAAGCTTAAGCTGCGGATAGATAAAAATAATTACACTAGGTTAAATGCTGCAAATAAATTAAGCATATCTCCTAGCTTATTTAGATTTTGGTTTAATAGAGGTACTATTAGCATAAGTACATATAATAGAATAAAAAATAACTTAAATAAATTCCAATTACTGTGATAATCATCATTCATATTGATACGTATTAATGTACGTTCTATAATCATTTTAGGAAAATCAAAAGATGAAAACTTATCTTTCCATAATAATAATTAAAAGTATTTTAAAAAAATCAAGCTCCTAACTAACGCTAAAAGCTTGATTTCTTATTTTATTATAGGACTATATTTTAAATTATTTAATATATATAATGGTTACTTTGCTATTTATATTGCTTTATTTTTTCTATACTCTTTTTATATAATACCTAATCTATTCTTTATATTAGGTAATTTTTTTGTAAATACAAAGTAAAAATTCTCTCCTTCATCTATCTTAATACGATAAAATTCATCTAATAAAATTTCATTTATTTCCTTGATTTCGCTCTCATCTCTTACAAACTTTAAACGGAAAGTTAATGCCTTAATAAATTTATGCCACTCTAAAATAAATTTCTTATTTTCATCATAGTTTTCAATTCCTACCCACTTTTTAACCTTAACATCTTTTAAATTCTCTTTAGGGCAATTTCCTACCTGTAAAAAGTACTTAAAATCATCATCTTTGTACACTCTTCCAAGAGGGAATAAACGACAAATATTTGGACGTTTAGCATGAATAGTACATCGCCCTTCTTCGTTTAAAAAGCTACATCTTTTATTCTTATCATCTTGCATATTTAAATATGGTAATAAAATTTTGTTGTTTTCACGTAATTTAATATTATTTCCTAGTAACTCATCAAATCCTACACCTAAATAATTCACCATTTCATATATATCAAAAGGTGTAAGCACTACTAGTTCTCCAACATCACAACAACAATCACTACATCCATCGCAACCACATGTATCTGCTTTTACTGTGTCTTCAATGTCATATAATTTTCCATCTGATATTTCTTCTAGTATATTTATTCGTTTCATATATTTCTCATCCTCATTTATTATTTAGATTTTATTAAATTTCAAATAAGATATTACCATACTAAAAATATTCTTACAACTTATCATCATCCTATATTATATAGTCTAGTTTTTATATAAAAAAATCCTCTTAATCTTAAAGAGGACTTTGTGTTATACAGTAAAATAGTAAAACTATTTTCATAAGATTTTCACAAAGAAAGTGTTACAATATGTAGCATTTAATTAGTTTCTATATTGACAGTTTTTAAATAAAGTTATAATATCAAAAAGACTGTAGTTTTTTATAGTACATAGAAAATTATGTTCATTTTAAAACTATTATTAAGTATAACTTTTTATATTTATATAATCATAAAATTAAAATAAAGGATGATAAAAAATGACACAACAAAATTTAAACTTGATTGATGAGGTTAAAAGAAGAAGAACCTTTGCAATCATTTCCCATCCCGATGCAGGAAAGACTACATTAACTGAAAAGTTTCTATTATATGGTGGTGCCATTCGTGAAGCAGGATCAGTTAAATCAAGAAGATCTCAAAAACATGCAGTATCTGACTGGATGGAAATTGAAAAACAAAGAGGTATATCAGTTGCATCAAGTGTTCTTCAATTTGAATATAATAACTTTTGTATAAATATTCTTGATACTCCTGGGCATCAAGATTTCAGTGAGGACACTTATAGAACTCTTATGGCAGCAGACTGTGCAGTAATGGTTATTGACTCTGCTAAAGGTGTTGAGGATCAGACAAAGAAATTATTCCATGTTTGTAAAATGAGAGGAATTCCAATATTCACTTTTATCAATAAAATGGACCGTCAAGGAAAAGATCCATTTGAGCTAATTGAAGATATTGAAAATGTCTTAGGAATTCGTTCTTGTCCAGTAAACTGGCCAATTGGTTCTGGTAAAGAATTTAAAGGTGTGTTTAATCGTCATAAAAATCAAGTTGAATTATTTGATGATGGTAACCATGGACAATCTATTGCTAATTCTATAACTGGAGATGTATCTGATGAAAAATTTAATACTTTATTAGGTGATGCTCTTCATTCAAAATTATTAGAAGATATTGAACTTTTAGATATTGCTGGAGATAATTTTGACTTAGATAAAATATTAAATGGTGAATTAACTCCTGTGTTCTTCGGAAGTGCCCTTACTAACTTTGGTGTAGAACCATTCTTAGAATCGTTCCTAGAAATAACACCACCACCAACTCCTCGTAGTAGTAATTTAGGTGATATTGACCCTAGTTCGGATAACTTCTCAGGATTTATATTTAAAATTCAAGCCAATATGGATAAATCTCATAGAGATAGAATTGCATTCCTTCGAATTTGCTCTGGTAAATTTGAAAAAGGTATGACAGTAAATCATGTACAAAGAAAGAAAAAGATAAAACTTTCTCAACCTCAACAGTTTGTAGCACAAGACCGTGTTATAATAGATACAGCTTACCCAGGTGACATTATAGGTATACATGACCCAGGTATATTTAACATTGGTGATACATTAAGTGAAAAGCAATCAAATTTACAATACAGTGGTATACCACAATTTGCGCCTGAATATTTTGCAAGAGTTTCTACAAAAAATGCTCTTAAAAGAAAGCAGTTCGTAAAGGGTATTACACAGTTATCAGAAGAAGGTGCTATACAGGTATTCAAACAACCTAATTCTGGTATGGAAGAACTTATTATAGGTGTAGTCGGAGTTTTACAATTTGAAGTTTTAGAATATCGTCTAAAACAAGAATATGGTGTTGAGATGTTAATGAATTCACTACCTTATCGCTATGTACGTTGGATTGAAAATGATCTTTCCAAATATGGTAAGCTTTCAATGCCAATGGATACATTATTAGTTGAAGATAAAAATAGCAACCCAGTAGTGTTATTCCAAAATGAATGGTCTATTAGAACTCTAATTGAAAGAAACGAAAATATAGTTTTAAAAGAAACTTCTTTATAAAAAATTCGCTTCGCTTGAGCCACTGTGTGGGCGAATAATTTCATGTCGCCAACGACTTCGTCCGTTGCTAAAAATAAATGTTAATCCCCCTACGTCTATTTTTAAACGTAGGGGGATTAATTGCATATTAAAAGCTTCATAGTTTTTTTCTCTGAATTTTAAATGTTTATCTCATACTATTACTATCTAATAATTTTTCTAGATAATACTACTAAAAAATAACTCATCGTAGATACTCCAAAAAATGCTTGTACTAATACAATCATTTTTGTAAGTTCATTTAATGGTAATATATCTCCATAACCAACAGTAAAGAAAGTTATACCACTAATATATATATAATCTATAAAACTCGTAGCATTTTCAAACTTAAAATATGGACATGTAAAGTACAATATAGCAAATCCTAAAATCATAATAATAATTAGTATAAACATTCTTAAGGGACATGTTCCATAATCACTTACTAACCAGTTAATATAATTTATTAATTTACTACTCTTTTTTTCAGTATAGAATTTATTTTCAAGTTGTCTATATTTTGAATAGCATAGATCTTCCGATATATATTGACCAATGTTTTTGAAATTTTCCTTTAACATTAATAATTGTTCTATATCTTTTGTTTCACTTACTCTACTAACAATAATAGGTAATACTTCTTTAAAATTACGTATGTGAATTTTACCATTATTTAATGTTTTATCAAATTCTAAAGTCTTCGGTATTTTATCAAAAGTTAACTTCGTATCAGAATTTATAATACAATTTTTTATACTCATTTCCACATCATTAAGAGTATGAATTTCTACTAATCCATTGAATTCACATCCAAAAATAGATATTTTATTTGCTGTTAATTCTCTTGCATCTATTTTATCAAACTCACAATGGTCTAAATCTAATGAATCTATTTTTGCCTTAATAAAACAAACTTCTTTAATTGTCCCTATAGGGTTACCTATCCTCAATTCAGTATTAGCCATATCTGCTAGTAAAAAACTTATATCCAATTCATTTCTTATAAACTCAAACCAGACTTTAGAATTGTTATACTGTGTATAGTTGCACGATATAATACCATTATTGTACAGACCTTTACTACAACTCGCTCCAAATATAGATAACTCTGATTCATAAAATTTTGAGTTGTCAAAATATAGTCCACCTTTCAAAACTTCAATATTGGCTAAATTCATTAGTGTTTTAAAAAATATTGAATAATTGAAACACATATCTCCATTTTCAATACTCAACTGAAGTAGACTTACTAAATAATTTTCTTTTTCTTCTGCATTCCAAAAAGAACAACGTGCATTAAAACTTCTTATTTTTTTCAATGCATCCCTTTCAATTTCATATAGCTTATCTGTTCCATACCAAGAGAAATTATCTATATAAGTATAGTTTAGATTTATATCTTCCCCCTTCTCATATTTCTGTCTAAGGTCTTCATAGTCTATATACGCTAATTGTGCTATTTGTATTTCTTCTCCAGCTTCATTAATTGAGTAAACTGCAACTGTATTAATAATTTTAATATTAGTTATTGGTGATCTTAAAATACCTATATTACTTTTATTTGAATTATCTTTTTCCATTATCCAAAATGTATCATCTGGATTTTCAATTACTTTAGTGTATACTTGTTTCATATTTCTCCCTCTAGAATCTATATACTATAATAAAAATTAATCATAGGCATTAACCTATGATTTAAAATTCCCTTTAATTAGTTACCATGTTCATTTAATTATATCATTAATTCATATGTACCTCTACTATTTGCATTGTTCAGTTTCTTCATACTTTCCGCTTAAAACATCTTTAATCCTATAATCTAAATCTCTCCAATTTTCTATTCTATAAAAATCATTTACATTATCTAATATAAGTACTAATTTTTCTCTCTTTAATAAACAATTCTTAAAAGTAACTAAATATATAATCCACTTATTTAATTTACTTCTAATCCCTATATATAACCCAACTTGTTCATATAAAAGATACCATCTAAAATAAAAAATAAGTGGTATTGATCCTGATATACATACTATATCTATAGATATACTTTTCCAAAACACTATATCTTTTATATCATCTATATTAGCAATAAACCCTTTAAATCCATAATAAATCATTACCATAGATATAATTATCAATCCACCATTGAATACTTTTTTTACATAAGGTGATACATCCTTATAATCACACATAACTAAACATCCTGAACATATAACTGCTAATGGTATTATCAATAACTCTCCTATTAAGCTCATAGTGTATGAATTAATTATAAATAAAGGTATTATACTAAATTTAATTATATCTTTAATTATATACTTTACTGTTATAGTTTTATAATTTTCTATTACTCTAAATATTACTGGTAAAAGCCCAAATAAAACCCACCATATATAATCTTTTATTATAGTTGATTTTAAATATCCTAATTTATATAGTAAAAAACCAAATGCTAATATGTAAATAACCATAACTATTCCTGGAATAGTTACAAGAATCTTTTTTATTGATTTCATTAAACCTTTTATGCTGCTTCTTATTTTTTTATCCCTTATAAAGAATATACAAGCAATAATACACCATATTATCATTGCTTGTTCCCTTGTTGTAAATATTTTACTTATTGTGTCTATTATGTTTATAAAAATCACTTCCTTATTTTTAATATTCTATAAGAAAAAGAGAGTAATCTAGTACTCCCTTTCTTAAAATTATAATTCTCCATTAAATGCTCTTTGCATAAGTGAATTAAAATTATTTTTCAATTCTTCCAAACTTTCTTCTATTTTTAACTTCATTTCATAAACTTGATTAACAAACGCTTCAAATTCATTTTGAAGTTCTATTGGTGGAATTATTGCCTTTAACTTTTTTATTTTACCTTGGAATAAATTTGCTTGCGATGATTGATTAATTGATCTTAAAATTTGTTGTTGAGTATAATTCGAATCAATTAGCCATTCCATAAATGTTGGATTGATATTTTCCTTAAGTTTTAATATTGCTACACTTCGTACCATTTGGAATTTAATATCTTTAGGTACTTTACATACTCTTCCAACACTTCCTGAACATGATATTAATATATCATTTTCTTGTGGAATAATTCTTTTAGAAATTCTTTCGTATTCATCTTCTCCGATAAAATCAACATTATCTAACTTCAGACAATGATTATGAATATTTCTTGCAGATAGTAAATATATACCTTCTTCACATCTTTTAGGTGTAGAATGCTCACCGTCTGTTATACATCTGCAAATGTCTTCATAATTGCTTACAGACCACATATGAGGATTAGTAGCTGGATTTCCAAACATCTCAATAAATCTTGATTTGACTAACTCCTCGAGCAACCTATTACTTTCTTCTCTCTTACAAATAGCATCCTCAGCTCTTTCTAAAATAGAAACAATTCTTTCTTGTTCTTCCAAAGGCGGTACATTTATCTTTTGTTCAAGATAACTCTTTGTTTGTAAATTTCTTATCCCTGTTGTTTTATTTTGGAAATACTCAGTTATACCTTTCCTATGTATATCAAATAATACATATAATAGATATTTTGAATTTATAATTTCAGGGTTAGCTCTTAATATTTGTGTAAAGTTATTACATAAGTATATGTCTTCACTTTCTATATTAAAATATACCACTCTTCCTACTGGTTGATTTTCACTTCCACCTGATTTTTCAAGTATTATATCGCCATATTGAAGTTTTTTCTTATCTACTTTCTTTTCTTCAATATTTCTTTTTACAACTTCATCTAACTTTAATTTTCCCTCATTTGTGAAATTAGTAGTTCTTAGAACGTAAACACCTTCATTTTCATTCTCACATTCTTTTCCCCATTCACCTGATATCTTATCTATCAAAACATCATCTATACTTAACTTTTTCCATCCTTGTGGCAACTTATTACTCATGTCCATTCACCATCTTCTTTAAAGCCTTAATATCCTCAAGTATACTCATCTCAAGCTTCTCAATCTTCTCCATAATCACATCTGGATCCTCATAAAGTACTTCCTCATACTCAATCTCTTTATACTTATTAATACTTAAATCATATCCATTATCAACAATCTCACTCTTATCAACAAAGAACCACTTATCTTCCTTACTTGGCTCTAAACTCTTATCATCCATACACTTTTTAAAGCTCTCTATAATATCAGGTATATCATTAGCCTCTATCTCATTTCTCTTATCATCTAAACTATACCCATCATTTTGCATATCATAGAACCAAACCTTATCAGTCATACCACCCTTAGTAAATATTAGAATACCAGTAGATACCCCAGCATAAGGCTTAAACACACCACTAGGCATAGAAATAACTGCTCTTAACTCACACTCTTCAACAATCTTTTTTCTAACATCTTTATGAGCCTTAGATGAACCAAATAACACCCCGTCTGGAACTATTACGGCACCTCTACCACCCATATCAAGTATTCTATCTATAAGTGCTAAGAATAATAATTCAGTCTTTTTAGTTTTTACAACACTTCTTAAGCTCTTGTTTATATCACCTTCATCTATACTTCCCTTAAAAGGAGGGTTAGCAAGTACTAAAGAATACTTATCTTCTTCATCATATTGACTAGATAGGGCATCAACTTGAGTTATTTGTGGATTTTCTATACCATGAAGCATTAAGTTCATTGCTGCAATTCTAAACATAGATGGGTCAAATTCCGTAGCGTTAAACATCTTATTTTTATAATGTTCCCATCCATCACTATCTATCATATCACCTATCTTATCGTGAAGTATTCCATCTTCATCAGTAAATACACTATCCTTATCTGTATACTTTCTTAGTATATACTCACTAGCACTTACTAAAAATCCTGCTGTACCACAAGATGGGTCTGTTATTACGTCATTTATATCTGGATCCATAAGCTCCACCATCATATTTATTATATGTCTTGGTGTTCTAAACTGACCATTTACACCTGCTGTTGCTAGTTTTGATAATAGATATTCGTATAAATCACCATTTGTATCATTATCATCTAAGTTTATAGAACTTATTAACTGAACTGCTTCATATAATAAACTTGGCTTTTGTATTAAAAATACAGCATCTTTCATTTGGTCTGCAAATATACTATCATCATCCGAATATGACTTTAAAAATGGAAATACTTTGTCTTGCATATTTTTAAACATATTCTCACTATCATAGTGAACAAACTCCGACCATCTTAAATTATCTGCATTTAAGTTAAGTCTAGTTACTTCGCTTTCGTCCATGTCATTTATGTACTTTTCAAATACAGTAGTGTATGGTCTTCTTATTCTTTTAGCTTTCTTTTCTTTAGCTATTTCGTTGTCATCTAATTTTTTTATAAATAATAGATATGAAACTTGTTCTACAACAGTTAGGGGATTTGATATCCCCCCTGACCAAAATCCATCCCATAGTCTATCTATTTTACTTCTTATTTCTGAATTAAGCATATTCTGTCTCTCTTTCTATAGTTGGTATATATTGTCCTAATTCTTCACTTAGGAATTTACTATCTTTTATAATCCATCTTTTAAATGATGGATACTTTGACTCTGGATGAAGAGCTCTTTTTATCTTTCTAATTATTATATTTAAATCGTCAGGATCACCGTCTTCATATTTCTTTATATTTATATACTCTATTATCAGTTCTCGAAACTCCAATATAGTATTCATTATTTCTTCTCTTATATTTTCACTATCCAATTTCTTTAATTCAGTTGTTCCATTATAGCATTTCTGTAACAAATCAACTGTTTGCATGGTTTCAAAATCATCACTTAAAGGATATATATATACTTCTGCTCCTGGAAAAGCATCCATTTTATATCTTATCTTTGATTCTACATCTTCTTTTGTGCAATCTAATATGTCATCATAAAATTTATTCTTTATGTTATTACAATGACCACATGCTAAAAATAAGTTGTCCCAATCAAACTTTAAATCTATATCTCCTTTATGAGATTTTAAATGCTCAACTTGAAAATTATTAGTATTAGTTTCACATATATAGCACTTCTTTCTTGAATCATTTCCAAGTTGTCTGATTACATCATCACACTTGTAACTTCCATCTTTTTTTATTCCATTTAATTCTTTGTTTTTTTCTATTTCTAATGACTCTGGAGCTGGATAACTTCTTTTTATATTAATCATTAATTTCCATATTCCTTATCTTACTATCTTCTATAGGTTCATTTATTAAGTCTATGCTACTTAATAAACGTGGTCCAATATTCATACCAATTTGTTTGTCATCAGTTTTATAGTTTTCTGATTTTCTAATCATTTCAAGTTCTAAGAACTTACTTCTAAATTCTGGGGATACAGATTTAGGTATAGTTTTGAAGTATTGTCTTAAATCATACATTTCTTCCAGGTCATCATCATTTTTATTTTCTTTGTTTATTAAAGTCTCATATCTATTTAATTTTTCTTTTATCTCTTGAGAATACTTATCTACACCAAAATAACTCTCTACTATTCCTTCATAAGAATATCCACTTAAGTCTTCTACTTTTATTTTTTTCTCTAAATCATATATTACTGCATCATTTATAGAGTTTAGAACAAATGGTGAATGTGTAGTAACTATAAATTGAATATTAGGGAATAAGCTAGTTAAAAACGGCATTATTTTCTTTTGAAGTGATATATGTAAATGAGTTTCTACTTCATCTATTAATACTATTCCTTCTAAGTCATATGATCTACTTGCTTTTTTCTCCATTCTCATTATCAAATCCATCACTATATCAAGTACTGCCGAATATCCATCTGATAATTCATTAAATCCATAAGGTTCTTTATTATCTTCTATTATATTAAAGTTATAATTTTTATAATCAAATTTCAGTTTTAAATTAGGCTCATTCATTAATTCTTTTAATGAACTTTCAAAACTTTTAAACCATGATCCTATTTTTTCAGCTTCTTCTGGTTCTCCTTCTGTTATTGCAAATGATTGCTGTGTTTTTAAGTCTACTAAGTACTTTAAAAATTCCTTTGCAGGTTTTGTATCTATTTTATATTGTTCACTTAATTTAACTTTATCAACACCCTTAGGTATTATAACATCTGAGTTTCTTTTTGCTCCGAAATATGAGAATATAAATTCTCCTTTTCTATATATATTTTGTATTAATTCATTTTTAAATATATCTAAATCTACCCAGTTTCCATACTTTCTAATAAAATGCATATGATTTTCTAAATTTTTTTCATAATTGTTTATTATTCTTACTTTTTCATCATTTGAGATTGAGCTATTATTTTCAATTTGTGCTATATTTTGTTTAATTCTTTTTACCTCTCCAGATGCTTTTATTCTATTATCATACCATTTATCTTCAATAGATTTTAAATAATCTTTAACCGCCTCCAATAGAGTACTTTTTCCACTACCGTTTTTGCCTGTTATAATTAAATGCTTTTTTTCATCTTCATCTATGTCAATTCTAATATCTTTAAGGTGTCTAAGTTCTTTTATATCTATAGACTTTATAAATATATTATTCACATTATTCCTCCTTATAATTATGCATATATATCATCTTCTTCTGCTCTATATGGTTCTATTAAATCAAATACTTCATCACAAAGTTTTTCGTCAAATACTCCATCTATACCATCTTTACTTAAAGTAGTGTACTTTCCTTCATATAGAGATGCAAATGAAATTCCTCTGTTTTTTAGTATATCATCTTTTATCATTTTAATCATATTCATTTGCTTAACGTTCATTTTAGAATGTTTTGCATTTATAAATTCTTCAAACTTGCTATTTAAGTCTTCTTCATCTACACCTACAAACTTTCTAATTATACCGATAACATCTTCTTTGCTTACATGAGCTTTCTCTGATAATTCATCTAAGCTAAAGTCTACCTTACCAGATTTAAATATGTCATATATCATATCTAATTCTTCTTTAGTAATTTCCTTGCCTTTTCTTATCTTTTGAATAACTAAGTTCATGCCCATTTCTTTTTCAAGCGAAGTCTTTACCCTTTCTATATAAGCATCAACATTTACTTGTCCATAATTATCACTTGTATCTATGTCTTTTATCACTATATCACTATCTTTTATATCTATTTCTACAAAGGACTTTGGATTTTTAGATTTATACTTCATTAAATCTCTTAAAAGTATTCTTATTTCTTCTAATTCTTTATAGCTTAAACTTCCCCATTTTTCTATTTTAAGAAGTTCCTTCACATAATCACGCACTCCATTAAACTGATTCATACTTGTGTTAAGCCTAGATAAATCGCTCACTACCTTAGATACATGAGTTATTATTTTAGGGTCATCGTTAAGCTTTAGTATTTCCACTTTATACATTGAGTTGTCAAATAGTATCGCATCTCTATGCTCACTTACATCTACCCAACCCATTAGTGGTGCTATGTTTTTCATTAATTTATCTATTAAATTTTTATCTATGACTTCCCATACTTTATCAGGTTTTAATGAGTCTATAAGTTTCTTATTTTTTCTTATTTCTACTGATTTATCTGGTAATGATTCTATATCTTCCCTTATTAGCTTTACAATACTATTTACTTCTTCATCTAAGTTTTTAGATTTAAGTATTTCTAAAAGCTTTACTCTACTTTCAAATCTAGTTTGAAGTGATGATTTAGCTTCTCTTGGAACTATACCTTCTGGCTTTTCCTCAAAGAACTCAAAGTTTTGCCAATGGTCAAATATATAGAATTCTTCTTTATCTTCACCTTCACCAAATAGGTTTGGACAAAGTCTCGTTCCTCTACCTATCATTTGTAAGAACTTAACCTTTGAATATATTGGCTTTGCAAATACTAAGTTTACTACCTCTGGAACGTCTACTCCTGTATCTAGCATATCTACTGATATAGCAATTTTAGGTCTTTCTTCTTCTTTAAATTTTTTAAGTACATCATCTTTATTTTTTATATCTGAATGTATTATAGCTGCTAAATCACCGTTATACTGAGGATACATTTCATCAAATAGTTTTAAAAGCAATGTTGCATGGTTTTTGTTTTTAGCAAATATAATACTTTTACCTATTTCATCTTTTACTTTTATTCCATTTTCCATTAAGTTTTGTAGTATTTTTCTGTTAGTATCTTTATTACTTACAAACTCCTCTAATGCATTTTTATCAAAGTCTATTTGTTCTTCATCTAATCCATTTTCTTCTAAATCTCTTTTTTGTTCTTCACTTAAGTTTTTCCACCTTATACCTTTTCTTAAAAACTCTGTTGAAGCATCTTTTGCTCTATATTTTAATAGATATTGTGGTTTGTGATTTACAGCTTCTTCATAAGAATATGAGAATGTTGGGTCTTTATCGCCACAATCAAATAATGTAAATGTATTTCTATTTATAAATCCTACTGGTGTTGCTGTAAGTCCTACTATGTAAGCATCAAAATAGTTTACTATATCTTTATATACTTTATATATACTTCTATGAGCTTCATCACATATTATAAGGTCAAAAAATCCTACACTAAACTCATGATAGTAATTTATCATTGTTTGATAAGTTGAAAAATACAGTACTGATTCTCTATCTTGTGATGTTTTTGATGTTATCCTCATTTGCGGAGTATTAGGCATAAATGTTTTAAAACTACTTTTGTCTCTACTTGCTTGTTTTACAAGTTCATCTCTATCTGCTAAGAATAATACTCTTTTAACATGATTTGCTTCTATCATTCCTTTTGTAAGAGATATTGCTGTTCTAGTTTTTCCACATCCTGTAGCCATTACTATTAGAGATTTTCTATGTCCTTTTTCAAACTTTTCATATACACTTTTGATACCTTCTATTTGATAGCTTCTACCACTTATACTTGTATCTATTTCTACCTGACTTAGAGGTCTTTTATTTTTATTTTTAAACATTTCATATTCTAAATCTTCTAAACTATAAAATCCCCATACAATTCTTGGAGCACTGTATTTATCGTCCCACATATGAGTTTCATATCCATTGGTGAAATATATGATAGGTCTTATACCAGTTTGAGCTTCTATGCCATCAGCATAAGACTTAGCTTGCTGTTGACCTACGTATGGATCTACCATAGTTTTTTTGGCTTCTACTACTGCTATTGGGTTATCTTTTTTATCAAGTAGTACATAATCAGCATATCCGACTTTGCCCTTTTCTCCTTTGTAGTTTTCTATCTTATATTCTTTAGCTACTTTACTACCTGACACTTCCCATCCTGCTTGTTCAAGTAAAACATCTATTAGTTTTTTCCTAGTTTCGGTTTCATTTAAATCTAACATGTCTTCTACTTCTTTTAGTTCTGTATAACTATCTATTATAGAAGTTTGTTTTGTTTCTTCTTTTACTTGTATAATTTCCTTTTTATTATTTTCTTTTACACTTTCTACTTCTTTTTTATAATCTTCTATATTATATACTTTCTTAGAAGATGTTTTTGGCATTTTAAATTTAAGTGGAAGTATAGACTTGTCCTTAGTTACATTTATATAAAACCAAGCACTTATTTTATGCATTGACATTAAGGCCTCTTTAGCTTTTTCTTTATCATCCATAGCTTCATGCATTGCTTTATTACCGTGTAGTCTAACTATGTTAAACCAATCTGGTATAGATTGATTTATATTTAAAGTTCTTAACTTTTTTATTTTGTCGTCTTGAGTTGCAAATCTATCCATTTCTATTTTAAGTGCTACTAATACTAAATCTATTAATTGTTCTCCTAATATTCTAGTTTTTAGCATTGAAGCATTTGGATCTGCTATTATGTATCTTTCTGCTTGCATTCCTAATTTTTTTAGATTGGGCCATTTATCTAAAAAATAAAAGTTTGACATTTTTCTTTTCTCCCCTTCTAATTTGATATATATGTATAATTATACCATCTATAAACAATATGTGTTAAATATGTTTATACTACATTTATCTAAAAGTAGCTTGAGATAGTGGAGCAATGGTTTTATCCCAAGCATCATACCAAACACTGTATCTCCTTACCGACACCAACTAATAACTACGACATCAAGGCATTGGGCAATGGGGCAGTGAATGGCTGTCACTCTAAAGTATACCTCCATATAATCAATTCACTATCCGTGCCGTATAAAACTTTTGATACCAGAGATTTTGAGTCATTGATTGAAGTGGAAACCCTTTTGACTTCTCGTTAGTCAAAATATTGAAACTAAAAGCATGGTGGCGTAGCGAACTCCACAATTTCAAAGACTTACGACTTATGAAAAACTTTCAAAAACCTACTAGCAATAGTTGACAATTTCAAAGGCAATATCTACGTAACTATCACTTTTTTGCATATAAAAGGTTAGGCAAAATGCCTAACCCATTACATTTTTATCATATACATATTCTAAGCTATCATTCTTAACTAAGCATTTTTTATCCTCTTTCTGCTCCATGGACATGGTAAAATTAGATCCTTAGATAAATTAACCTTCTTCATAGATATTTTTACATTATATCATAAATTTATATAGTAGTTTTTACTTCATATTTTTAAATAAGAATAGAAAGTTATATAAATTTAATTATTCATATAATATTCATGTAATTTGAGATATAACTTGTGATATTGTTTAAATGTATTACGTTTTTGGAATTTATATTTATGTATACTATCATTATTTATGTATTTCTTAGGATTAATATACATATCATTTTTACTAGCAAAATCTCCTCCAGTAACTCTAGATATTGTAATTTCCGTTATCGAATTAAAAAGATTAAATTCTAATAACTCCTCTACTTCGTCCAAAATTTCAATCAATTCTGAATCTATATACATTCCATACGACTTATATAATGAATTTATTTTATTACTTAATTTTTTATTATTAATATTTAACTCTTCTAAAAAAGGAATTTTTTCACCATCATTATTCATACTATATCCCTCAGAAAATAAATCTATCTTATCAGAAATATCTTTTATTAAATCAATATTCATCTCTTCCTTATCAATATAGTAATTATTTAATAAGTAATACACTTGCTTATTTGGGTAATCTAAAAGAATAATAATATCCAGTACTTTTGATTTTATACCTTTCTTTATATTAAACTTTTCTTTTTTTTCCGGTAAATAAACTTGCATTATATAAAATATAAATCCTCCCATATAAGATAAACTTAAATCTTTTGATAAGCTATAAATAAACTTTCCATATGGAATTACTTCTGGCATATCTTCCGTAAGTTTATATGATATCACAATTATAAATGATATAAAAAATCCTAGACAAAGTCCCTTATTTTTACTGCATAAAATATATACTTCATCAAGTAAAGATATTAATTTATTCCTCAATAAATACACAATAATTAATATAATAAAAATACCTAAAATACTGAACTTCATATTATCACCTCTTGAATAGTATACATTGATTTTATAATTTTACCAATACTATACTAACGTAGCATGCTTAGTTTGGCATCACAGGTTATAGCACTCTTTGATCCACCACGTGGGCGAACTACTTTTGCTATAGTCTGTAATGTCAGACTTCCCCCATAGCTTTTGGCCATAAAATACAAATAAAGATAGTTGATATATGAGTGGTCTTTGCTCATATTTCAACTATCCTCCTAAACTATCTTAAACACTAGCAGTTCTTATCATCTACAATATGTCTAACCTGAACTTCACTTATACCAAACTTCCTAGACAACTCTTTATAATTACCATTAAAGCATTCCTTCATAATCTTATTCCTAACAGGCTTAGTAATACTACTTTCATTAGGAATGTACAAACTACTCCCACCAGCAAACTTAACAAGCTTCTTTAAAGAATCTATCCCAATAACATCAGCCAAATCTTTAATAGACTCAGGTAAATTCTCCTTAGTTAAATACTCTAACTTAAAGTATACTTTAATTCTTAAGTTTTTTTATATACTTATTTCTATTTCAAATTATAAAATTTACCTAAAAACTTAGGAGGAAAATAATATGAAATGGTACTTAGACTTTGGACATGGTGGCAAAGATCCAGGAGCATTAGGAACTAACTCAACAAAAGAAAGTGATACAGTGTTAAAAATAGGAATGATAATAAAAAACAACCTAGAAAAAGCTTTTGAAAAAGTAATAACAACTAGAGAAACTGATAAATACTACTCTCTAGACTACAGAAGTCAATATGCAAATAAATGTAACTGTGACTACTTTATAAGCCTTCACATGAACTCATCAACTAACAAATCAGCAAAAGGATGCGAAGTATGGGTATATGATAAAAACAGCAAAGTATACCCCCTAGCTAAAACCATATGCTCAAACCTATCAAAAACTATAAATACTCCTAACCGAGGGGTTAAAATATCAAAAGACTTCTTTGTACTTAGAAAAACTAAAATGCCTGCTCTTTTAATAGAAATAGACTTTATATCAAATTCTACAGTAGAAGATAACTTAACTTCTCCTAAATACATAAAAGATATAGCAGACTCCATATCATCTACACTACTTTCATTTGTGGATAAATCAATAATAGATGATAATGCACTTTATAGAGTATGTATAGGAGCATTTAAAGATAAAACTAATGCTATAAACCTTAAAAATAAAGCAATATCCAAAGGCTTTAATGACACTTATATAATATAGTACCCCCTACGTCGCATTTTCAGCCCCGGGTATTTAAATATTTTCATAAAAAACTTTAATATCTTTAAAAACTAAGTTTACCTATACTTATTATCAAGAAGTATAAAACTTCAATAAAAACAAAGGAGGAATACTTATGGCAGTAACTGCAACTAAAAATCCATCAGGATTAAAAATAAGATTTGACTGTGGGCTTGATGATGAAACTGGAAAAACAAAGGTAAAAAGTAAAACTTACTCTAATGTAGATCCAGAAGCAACAAATGATGATGTATATGCCGTTGGAGCTGTTATAGCATCACTTCAAAACAATACACTACTTGAAGTAGCTATAATAGACAACACTACATTATCAGAATAAAATTCGCTTAGCTTGAGCCACGTGTGGGCGAACTACTTCATTTCGCCAACGATATGACATTCGCATACGCTTTGAGCAACGTGTTGGCGAACTACTTCAGTCACATCCGTTGCTCAAATTTATTAAATTATATGGAGGTGTATTATGGAAGTTTCAAAGAAATTGTTAATGAGCTTTATGACAACATCAGGAAAAAGAGTTTCTATATCAGTAGATGACCCTAGGGAAAATTTAACTGAAACAGAGATAAAGACAGCTATGACTACTATACTTTCTAAAAATATATTTAAACCAGCTGGAGAAAACTTTGCATCTTTAGTAGAAGCTAAGGTTGTTGAAACTGGAACTACTGAGTACGACTTGGTTTTATAGTTAATAAGGCTATGCTATTTTTAGCATAGCTTTTAATTTATTGAAGGGATGTGTTTTTGTGAATTCTGAATTACAAACTCTTATAGCTTCTGTTGGCTTTCCTATAGCCCTTAGTATGTATTTACTTGTAAGGATTGAGGGAAAGCTTCAGGTTCTATCTGATAGTATTAATGAGTTATCTAAAACTATTATAGGTATAAAATAATTTTTATAATAAATGTATAATTATTCCATTTTAGGATATACTCTAGATATTCCATTAAAATAAATCCAATTTATACTTTTTATCTTTAAAATAATTTACTAAATCAAAAGACAGGCAACGGAGGCCTGTCTTTTTTATATTCCTTAAGTTTTATATATTATTCACTTATTGTTATTCCTAAATCAACTATTCTATTATATAAGTAGTTCATTTGTACTTCATCAAGATTAGCTTTTTTAAAAGCATTTAATATCTCTCCTTTTGTAAGAATACCTTCTTTTTTACCTTTTTCTATTAAATCAGCTAGATCTCCTACCATTAATTTTTCTATGTATTCAATCACTTTTTTCATTTCACCTTTATCAAGTTCTTTAAATAAATTTATAAATTCATCCATTACTTCTTGCTTTGATTTTTCGTTCATTTTAATCTCCCCTTATGTTTAGTCTATATATCCTAATTCTAATTATAACAAATTTCAACCTATAATTATAATTTTATTTTCCATATATTCTAAAATTTAATTTCTTTCCAATAATCTTTACTAAATAATTTTTACTCATTTCAATAAGTCTACTACCAATAGCCTCATCAATACCTATAAGTTCCTCAACACTTTTTTCCGAACTAACAATAAGTGGCAAATTATTAAAATACCTATGATTAACAATCTCAAAAACTATATTAACATCACTATCACTAATCCTGCCCTTAAACAAATCATCAATCAAAAGCACCCTAGCATTTTTATATCTGCTCATCACCCTATTATAATAAGCCTCATCCATAATATTTTGCTTCAACTTCGTAATAACATCTCGATACCCCATATACACAACACCTACCCCCTCATCCATAAGCTCATTAGCTATGGCCAGGGAAAGATGGGTTTTACCACACCCAACTTGTCCCATAAACATTATAGAGTTACATCTATCCTTTTCAATTTCTTTAAAGTTTCTTGAATAATTATAAGCTTCTTTATAAGCATATATAATTTGTTTTTCTATATCATAAACAAAATTACTAAACCTCTTATTTCTAAACTCTTCACTTATACCACTTTTTCTTAAAATCTCTTCAGCTATCCTTACTTGCCTACATGCACAAGGAATTGCAACACCTTCATCTATAATAAAGGTCATATCTCTACACTTATCACATACATACTCACTAACTTTAGTTTCTAAACCTTCCAAACTCTCGTTCAACTTCTGCGATTTCTTCTGGTGTTGGCTTTCTATAAATGTCTTCATTCTCTCCTTCATCATATGTGGCATATTCATTGTTTCTATAGTTGTTACTACACTTTCCATATTTATCTCCCCTATTTTTTAAGCTTTTTTCATATGCTAATAAATCACTATAACTTTTTATGTTGTTATCATTCCATTGCTTTATTATTCCATTTACATATCCTTTGTTACATTTACCTCTATCTGTAGCAATCTCTATAGCTCTTTTAAATAATTCATAATCTATAGTTTCTGTAATATCTATTAACCACTGTGCTACTATACCGTTTATAAGTCCTATATTTTCTTCATATAATTTTTTAAACTTACTTAAAGATGAAGAATACGATAAGTGTTCATTTTCTTTTTCTTTTTCTTTTTCTTTTTTATTTTCTTTTTCTTTTTGCCCACCTATGGTAGATATACTATCCAACGAATCGTTATACGTATCGTCTATATACTTTTCAAACTCTCTTTTTATCTCTTCTTTATCTATATATTGTGCTATATAAGCTAATAGGCTCTTATCCTTAACTTCCTTGACTTCTTTTTTTACACAGTCTATTATTGGCTTTCCACCTTTTACTAAATTGTATTTTCCCCATCGTCTTATGGCTAATTCACGTGTTTGTTGATTATATCTTATAATTTTGTAGTAATTTTCAAATCTATCTATAAGTGTATTTATACTTTCTACTGAGTACCCCAATTCAAAAGCTATTTGCTTTTTAGGTATTTTATATATTCCTATTTGCGTTGTGTTTGTATTGGTTAAAATATATAAGAAAAATAGCTTGTCCTCTGGTGTCATCTCTTCTAATACTTTTTCATCTTTCCAAAATTCAGTTCTTACATGTCTAAATATTGCCATATAAAATCCCCCTTAATTTAAACTTTCTCCTTCAATTTCTATAGCATCTAGTGAATTATCTACTAGCAACATATCATTATCAATACTACCTTTAACTACCCCTACGTCTAAAAACTCGACCCCCTCTTTTTTACATAATCTAATTATTGCATCTCTTGGATTTGAGTATCCTAATGCCCTTGCTATTGGTATAGCCTCAAAATATTCTTTTTTATTTATTACTACTACATTTATTTCTCCAAATTCTTCATTTGAAAAAATCTTTAAATCATTCATTTGTATCCCCCTCATTTCTATATCAGCATATTTTAAAAATTTTTTAGCTTTTTGGTAATTTATTAAAGAAAAAAATATCATTAGCTTCATCAAGTGTTAAATCCAAACATTCAATTACTTTTAATATCTCTTCAACAGTAAACACTATTTTGCCATTTTCCTTAAAGTTGTATGTCTTATGAGATATACCCATCTTCTCTGCTAGCTCATATTGATACAAGCCTTTAAGTACCCTCTTTGATTTAAGTAATCTTAATTTCAATTTTATCCCCTCCATAACTTTACTGCCTTTCTGTAATTTAATATTAACTGGAAGTAATATCCATAGTCAAGAAAAAAACTTGACCATTTGTATAAATTTATACTTTAATTTACCATTTAGTAAATATATATTACTTTATGGTAATATATATTTGTATCTTACCATTTGTTAATTTTTCTTTCCTTACTGGTAAATATATACTATAATATTTTTAGAGGTGATATTAATGGAAAGCATCGGAGAAAGAATAACAAAGGCAAGACGTTATTTAGGTATGAATCAGAAAGAATTGTGCGAAAAAGCTGAAATAAATGAAGCAACTCTATCAAGATATGAAAATGGACTTAGAGAACCTAAAGCTGCTACACTTTCAAAATTAGCAGAGATTTTAGAAGTATCTACTGACTATTTACTTGGTATAACAGATATTAGAAATTATAAGACTTTAAAAGACGATATGAACAAAAACGTTGAAAGTATATATGAAAATACTAAAGAAATGTTAAAACAAGACGGTTTAATGCTTTATGGTAAACCTGCTACTAAAGAAGATATAGATCACATACTAAAAGCTATGAAGGTTGGTATGTTAATGGCTCTAGAAAAAGATAATGATTAATTTTAAGTAGGTATGTATATATTTACATACCTACTTAAATAAAGTCATTATTAACATAAATTATATAACCAACATATAGCTTAAGATAAGTAAACTTATATATATGGATTATAAAGTGGGAGGACTTTTAGTGAATATAAATCATATAAGAGAGGCAATTAGAAGAATTACATACTGTTATGATACTTCTGATCCAAAAGAACTTATAGATGCAATGGGGATTAAATTAGGTTTTTTACCTAATGATACAGATATAAATAAATTAAAAGGATGTTATGGCATGATTAATGGGGATAAAGTCATTCTTATTCATCCTGATTTAAATGATGAATGTCGTCGTGAGGTTTATGCTCATGAGTTAGGACATGCTATACTTCATCCTACTACTAATGCTTTATTTTTAGCTACTTATACATATTTTAGACTTGGTACTCTAGAAATAGAAGCTGATACCTTAGCTTCTGAGCTTTTACTAAGTGATGATATATATTATAAATATATGGGTAGAAACAATGGATTTATAGCAAGTTGTGAAAAAGTTCCTGAAAGATTTGTTGAACTTAAACTTAATAATTTTAGAAAAAGATTAAATAAATTTTGGTAATAAGATAACAATAATACTGTAATTAATTATTTTTTTGCCTTTTTATAGAACATAGGTTTGTTTTTTATTAATTATTATTGCTTTAGTCTTAAAGGTATAGAAAACATGTTTTAATATCCCTCATATATTTTTAAGACTAACTACTTTTAGTAATAACAAATAAATAGCGGCATGAGTTCAATTGAATATGAAACACATGCCGCATAAGCTTTTTTTATGAGTCTCTACCTGATAGTGTCATAAATATAAATATGTGGAGAATATCTATAAATTTGTGTATCTTATTTAATTCATCTTTTATTATTTGAGTAGATGTTTTAAATGTTTCATAATTAAACCTATTTCTCAATATTATGCACTGTGTCCAATTATTATTATAAATTAAATTATCAATATTTTCTAAGCTTCTAAATGATATTATTATAATTTTTTTCATTTAATATATCTCCAGCTTACTATTTATGTGCTTATCATAGTTATATTTTTAATATCTATTTTTAAATTTTTAAATAATTTTTAAATTTTTGAATAATT
>NZ_JADOZQ010000016.1:0-54710 GCF_015669105.1 Romboutsia sp. D33t1_170424_H2
TTAAATCTTAAAATATATAGATTTATAAATAATATTTATTTAAAATTTATTGACTAAGAACAAACTAACTGTATAATATGTATATATACAGTATATACATATTATACAGAAAGGAGATAAAATGAACATAATAATTTCAAATGCTTCTGATTTACCCATATATATGCAAATAGTAAATCATATAAAGAAGAACATATTAAGTGGTACTTTAGAAGAAGGAAAAGCTCTACCATCTATAAGAGCATTAGCTAAAGATTTAGGTATAAGTTTTATAACTACTAAAAGAGCTTATGAAGAATTAGAAAAACTAGGACTTATAAACACCGTACCGGGAAAAGGTTGTTACGTATCTTCTTTTAATAAAGAACTAGTATATGAAGCTAAAATGAGAGAGATAGAAGAAAAGTTAGAAGAATCTATAAATCTATCTAAAATGATGGGTTTATCAAAAAGTGAATTAATAGAAATATTAGAGAGTCTATACGAGGGGGAGTAATATGTTAAGACTAGAAAAGGTAAGTAAAGACTTTGATAAATTTAAGTTGGAAGATATATCTTTTGAATTAAAAGAGGGATATATTATGGGACTTATTGGTCATAATGGTAGTGGAAAAACTACTATTATAAAATTAATAATGAATTTACTTAATGTGGATAGTGGAAATATATATTATATGGGAGAAGATATAAATAAAATTTCTAAAAAATTTAAAGAAGAAGTAGGATTTGTATATGATGAATTATATTTTTACGAACATCTTAAGGTTAAAGAATTTAAAAATATAGTTAAAAGTTTTTACAAAAACTTTGAAAATAACAAATTTGATAATTATTTAGAAAAATTTAAAATAGATAAAGACACTAAAATAAAAAACTTATCAAAAGGGCAAAGTATAAAATTAATGCTAGCAAATGCACTAAGTCATAATGCTAAGTTACTAGTACTTGACGAGCCAAGTAGTGGACTTGACCCTATATTTAGAAAAGAAATGATAAGTATAATTCAAGAGGAATTGGAAAGCGGAGATAAATGTGCTATATTTTCGACACATATATTAACTGATTTAGAACAATGTGCAGATTATATAACACTTATAAAAAATGGGAAATTAGTATTAAGTGAAAGTAGTGAATATATAAAAGAAAACTACAAGGTAATAAAAGGAAGTAAAAAAGAATTAGATGATAGTAATATAAATTTTATAAAAAGAGAAGACAAAAATTACTACAGTCAGGGGCTATTTATAGAAAGTGGATACGAAACTACTAATAATATAAGTATAGCAACTATAGAAGATATTATATATTTTATGGGGAGAGATTAAAATGATTAATATTATAAAAACAGATTTAAGGGCATGTTTTATGACAGATTTTAAAACTATTATAAAGTTAGTAGTAGGGCTTTTTATATTTTCATCTATATTAATGGGATTATCTAGTGTAGCAATTCCATTATTTTTAAGTTATATGTTTATATTTAGAAGCTTTTATTTAGATGAATCTAATAAATGTGATTATTTTTTTAATAGTATGCCAATAGATAAAGAAGATATAGTGTATAGTAAATATATAGTATCTACATTAATTATAGTATTATCTATATTATTTACTTATTTTTATTCAAAAATATTAAAGCATATATTTTATGCAGACTTAATGAATACTCAAACAATGTTAAGTACTTTAAATATATTACTTATACTAGTATCTGTATCATTTCCTATAATGTTTAAATATGGATACAAAAAATCTTATATACCTATAAATTTAGTAATGGGTATTATACTTGTATTTAGTTTATATATAACACTAAAGCCAAGAGCTGATATACATATAGAGGGACAAGAAAATTCAATTATAAGTGATCCTAAGCTACTTATTATAAGTGGTATTTGCGTAGTTATTTACATAATATCTATGTATATATCTACTAAAATATACAATAAAAAAGAAGTAGCACTTTAAGGGGGACAATATGAATAAAAAGTTTATAAAAGTAAGTACTATAGTATTAATACCTATAATAGTTTTAATAGGATTTAGTGTATTTTATGTTAAGGATATAAATGATTACTCTTATGATGAGTTTGAAGAAAGAATAAAAATAGAATTTAAAAATTATAAAGAAGATAAATATAGCCATATTTTAACTATAAAGATAACTAATAATTCAAAAGATATAGCTAGTTTATATGATATGGATCTTTCTTTTGACCATACAGAAAAGTTTATGGAAGAATTTGGAGGAATAAGTCCGAGTGATGTAAGAATTGTAGGTCGTGAAGAAGATAGGTTTGAAGAAGGTTATAAGATGGGGATAGACCCAGGAAAAAGTAAAGATATAGTATTTAAAATACCAAAGGGACTTAGTTTAGATGAAAAAGTATTTGATATAAAACACCCTATAATAAATTATAACGTAAGTTTTTATAAGTTTAGAACTTCATCAAACTCACTTATGATAGGAAATGGTAGTGAAGGTGGAAGTAAAACTTTATTCTTAGAGGAGTATTAAAAAAAGAGTAGGTTATACTAATAAAAAGTATTTAAAATTTAAAAGGCTGGTGTTTTTATGAATAACTTTGCTATGATACTTATTGGTATTATACCTATGATTATATGTTTGATTTTATGGATAATGCTTATATATGCATTATTTTTAGGAATAAAAGCTTTGAAAATATATATAAATAAAAATATTTAATAAAATTTGCTTTAGTTGTTTCATAATGACTTATTATATTGCTTAAAATAGCTATCTGTATAGATAGCTATTTTTTATTCTCTAGGAAAAAAATATATATAACTTCAACTATCAAGAAATCAATAGAAAAATCAAAGATAGTGCTGACAAGCAATAATGTATAATAAACATCATATAAATATAAAGGGATATAGTGTACTTACAAAGTAAATTATATAGGAGGGAATATGAAAACTTGTAAAAATTGTAATAATCATTTAGATAAAGACCAAAGATTTTGCAATAAATGTGGATATGACACTTTAAAAGATGATCTTAAGAAAAACAATCTAAAAAACATAATAATGATAGTAGTATTTATACTAGTAGTAATAGCTTTAGTAGTATTTTCACTAAAAGATAATATAGTACAAAGTTATTATATAAAAAAGGGTGATAGTGAAAATCAAAGTAAAGCTATAAACTACTACATAAAAGCCCTAGATGCAAAATATTCTGATGAAGTAGTACAAAAGCTAAAAAGTAAAATAGAGGAAAGTGAAAATTCAGAAATGGAACTTAGTAAGTTAAAAGGTATAGTTAAAAAAGATGACTTAAATAACATGTATCTCAATTTATACATTCAAAAAGCTAAGCAAAATTTTAATAAAGAAAATTACAAAACTACAAGAAAGTATTTAGATCTAGCTAAAGATTATAATTATGATATAGAAACTTTTGAGTACTATGAAGACTTAGTAGCTATAGAAAATGAAGCGAGTGAAAGAGAAAAAGAAGAAAAGCTGGCTAAGGCTAAAGAAGAAACTAAAGAAAAAGAAACTGTATATATAGTAGAAAATAATCATTTTGCCTATAATTATGATAGCACTTATGGAAATGATGAGAGTTATTTTATAATACCTGATAGTCATATAAGATACTTAAGTAAGGAAGAATTATTAAATTATAATAAAAGTCAGCTTGGATATATAAGGAATGAGATATTTGCAAGGTATGGATATATATTTAAAAATGATGTATACAATAACTATTTTAACTCTATGCCTTGGTATTACCCAGATAGTACTTTTTCTGGAAATATAGAAGATTTAAATGATATAGAAAGGTATAATATAGAACTTATAAAAAGTTTAGAATAAAAAATATAGTTAATTATTACTTAATAGTAGAACTATTTATTACAAATATTTATATTTTCATATAAGAAATAAAATATTTAATATAAATATAAAGAGTAAGCTAGGTTATTTATTATATAACTTAACTTACTCTTTTATTATAAACTTATAAACTAAGCTTTTGTTTTAGTTTCTATATTTTCTTCATCTAATTTCTTAGTTTTTAATAAACATATAGCACCAACTACTATAAAGAAGAACCCTCCAATAATGCCAACAGGAGCGGGACCTATAAACATATTAGGATTAGGTATAGATAAGAATATAACGCCCGCTGATGCAAAACCATTTAAACTACCATGAGCAAAAGTAGCTGGAATACAGCTTTTAGTTTTTATAGTTATATAATTAAATATAGCACCAGTCATTATGCAAAATACAACCATAGCAAATATTCCTATAAATGGAGCACCAATATATCCTACACCATAGTTATGTCCCATAGCTATCATAGGCGCGTGCCATATACCCCAAATAACACCAGCTATTAAACTAGATTTAAAGTAACTATTATTTTCTATTAATTTAGGTAACAAATATCCTCTCCAACCTAACTCTTCTCCAAGACAAGGGATAAAGTTTAATATAGGTGATAAAAAAATACTAACAAATAATTGGATAATCATAGCAGATTTAAGCTCTAAATCACTTGGAAGTGCTTGACTTAGTGATTGTAACTGAAGCTTAAGATTTTCCACTCCATTATTCATGCTTAAATCAAGATGAGATGGAAAGATTATAAAGTATAAAGCTGAACCTAGTATAATTAAAATTACAGGTGAAAAATATCCTATAAAGTAGTACTTTATATTTTTTTTGAAGTTTGGCTTTATCCAAATTTCTTTAAAACTAGATTTTGTAATTAAAGTTGTAATCAATACAGATAAGGCAGGCATCATCATGCAAAGTATCAGACCGATAGATGCAAAAGGTCCAGTTAGCCCCCCACTTTTAAATATTATAAATGTTATTGACCAAGTTAGAAAAAAAGTTATTAATAAAAATATGTTTACCTTTTTCATTTTAAAAACCCCTTTATAATTATTGTTTTGTAAATTTTATTAAGTGATGATAGCTTATAAGTTTTATTATATAGTTATATTAAATTATGCTAATTTTATAAATTATTTTAGTGAATTGTTAATTATGAAAAGCATTAGAGTTTAAGCTTTAAGGATATAATATATCCTTAAAGCTATTAGTTATACTGAAAGTAGTGCAATTAATATTATAACAAATGGTAGTATAAAGAATAATTTTCCTTTTAAATGCCCTATATTAATAGTCCATCCAACACCAAATCTTTTATTGACAAATAATGATGGGTCATTAGGATTATTGTAAAAAGTCCCCCATATCCATAAATCATCTTCATCATCAATAGAATATACGGCGTCCTTAGATTTAATTGGCGATTTATAGTATATATAAGTTAAGTATATAGATGATAGTATAATTAATATAGTACAAACTATCATTATAGCTTGATTTATATCACCAGAGTGAGCTATAGCTATTATCATATTTATAAATAAAATTTGAGTAAGGACATTTAATATTAAAAATGCTATACCACTCTGATTTAAAAACCTAAGGTTTGCTTTTTTACTATTTTCAAAATCTTTGCTAGACAGCTTTGCACGAGATTTTAAAGAATAGACAGCTGAGATATATATTATAATTGATATACCAACTTGCATACTTATCATTCCAAATACACTCATAAATGATTTTTCAGTAAAATCATCAGCCTTTCCATTAAATCCCCAGTGGATAGGAATTATATCAGGCATAGAGTTGTATTTAGTTAAAGCATAAATACCAACAATAAAAACTATAATCATAGGTATAGTGTATAATATAGAGTATCTTTTTATGATTCTATTTTTTTCATTTAAGAAATCAGTATCTAATATAATATTAGTTCTTTCTAATTCTATATCATCAACAGTTGATGTTAACTTTCCTTTTAAAGCCTTTACTTTGTTGTAGACATCTATATATATGACAAATTCATATATAGCAAATCCTAGTATTGGAACTATAGAAGATCCTACATAGTTTTTAAGAACATATATCATAAATAAGCAAAGTAAAACGGATGATATAAATCCAAGAGTCAATAAACTTTTAAATCTCTTATCTAATCTCTTAAATTCATCTTTAGTAAAATAATCACTATTTAAGCTAACTCCATAAAATTGTCTTTTACCACTTAAAGCTTGTGTAAAATAAGTAAGTATATATACTAATGCTAAAATAGGTAAATTAATAATTAAAGCTAAAGTATTATTCATAGTCGTTCACCTCATATTTATCAAATAATTTGATACTATACTCTAAAAATTCCTCACGAGGGATACCTAAAAGATAACTTTGTGCTACTAATAAATCTAAATTTGACTTTATATTTTTATCATTAGTATCATTTTTCTGTAGAGGAAGGGAATTTACAACAGCTCCTTTTCTTCTATCTATATTTATGTAACCCTCATCTTTTAGTAAATTATATGCTTTGTTTACTGTGTGTAGATTAACCCCAATTTCACTAGCCATATTTCTGACAGATGGAAGTGATTCATTTATTTTTAAATCACCACTAGCAATCGATTTTATTATTTGTTCCCTTATTTGGGTGTATATAGGAATCTCGCTATTAAAATCTAAATCTAAAAGCATATTGTACCTCCTAATCTATAAATTCTATCTGTTATATATATTATATAACAGATAGGTGGAATGTTACAACTAAAATAAATTTATTTAATACAATTTATTGAAAAAGTTTAAGAGATTTTAAAAATATTAGACGTAGTATATAGTATATAGGGGAGGATATATATGGAAAAAAGAATGATTAAGAAAATAAAAAGAAAAGACCCAAAAGGTCTAGATTATATAATTAATACCTATAGTAGTAAGGTTTATTTTTTAGTAAATAAAATAATAGGCTTTTATGGTAAAGAGGAAATGGAAGAATGCGTAAGTGATGTATTTTATAAGGTGTGGGAAAGTATAAATGAATTTGATGAAAAGAGAGGAGATTTTAGCAAATTTATATATATGAAAACTAAATACTTAGCATTAGACTATAAAAGAAGATTGGAAAAAAGCAAGTTACATAACAATTTAGAGAAGGATATATCAAATGATATAAGTATAGAACATATAGTTCTTGATAGAGAAAGTAGTGAAGAAATTGTAAAAGTTATAAATAGTTTTAAAGAACCTGATAAAACTTACTTTTATCTTAAATATTTTATGTATTATAAGACTGATGACATAGCTAATAAATACAAAACCACGAGGGCATCAGTAGAAAATAGATTATACAGATGTAGATTACAAATAAAAGAAATGCTAGAGAGGAGGTATTAATATGAAAGATAAGTATACACAAAAACTAATTGAATGTATTGAGAATATAGATAAATTAGACTTTAAATTTGATGATTTCAATGAAGATATAAAATTAGATAAAAAAGATATAGAAAATATAAAGAAAAAAACCTATGATAAAATAGGAAAATCCAATTTAAAAAAATACAAAAATAAAAAAATAAGAACTCTAGTAGCATCTATATCATTAATATTAATAATAGGAACTCCTACAATAAGAGCATTAGTAGACCATCTATATAAGTATGATATTTCTAGTGGAAAAATAATAAAAAGTGAAGAAGCTGTATATATCCTAAAAGAACCTATAACTAAAAAAGTAGGTGATGGAAATATAACAATAGATAGCTTTTATATAGATACAAAAGACGAAAATATAATAATAAATGAAACTGCAAAAAATATAAAAGGATTTGAATATATTAAAAGTGAGTTAATAGTAAATAACAAAGATATAATGAAGGATACTTATACAAAATTAGATGAAAATACTTGGACAAAGCATACAGGAACATATATTAATAATAAGTACAATAAAAATGATAAGGTTAAGTACATAATAAAATTAAAAGATAAAAATAATAATATAACTAAAGTTGAATTTGATATAGACTTAATAGAAGCAAAATCAGTTGAAGAATATAATAAAAATATCCCCAAAGATACTAAAAATGATATAACACTAAGTGCTTTAACTACTCAGGAAAATGATAATTTATATATAGATTTTATGGCGATACCTAAAAATGAAAACATGCATTTTGAAGTAGATAACTATGGGAATGATGTAAATGAAAATATAGGTAGTGGAATATATTTAATAGATTCTAATGGGAATAAGATAGAGGGAGAATATGTACTAGAAGGTATTAGTAACAATAGATTTAAATTTAATACTAAAGAATTAGAAAAGCCTTATAAGATAGAAGTAAGTAGTATTGATATAGGTATTAATAGAGAGGGACAAAAGCTTAAAAGTACAAAGGTAAAATTACCGAAGCTAAAAGTTAATGAGAAGTTAGAAATTTATAAAACTATAGATATCAAAGATAAAAATAATGAGTTAACATTTAAAAACAGCAAAGTAATAATCGAAAGTGTAGAAAGGAAAATACTAAACAAAGAAGATGTTTATAATATAAAGATTGCTTATCCAGATAACAAAGATAATAATGTGAAGCTAAATTATATAAGTATAGATCCTATACCGAGTATATTGGGTGGATTTAAATCTAATTTTGTTAGTTCATCACAAGATGCCATAAAAGATGGGATGTATGGAAATATTGATATATATATGAGTAATAAAGGTACAAATAAACCCAGAGGTACGGAATTTAATATGTCACCATCTGATTATACAGTAAATGGACCTTGGGTAATAAAGTTAATTGATTAGAAAAATAACTCTATGAATTATAATAAGACGGGGTATATACCCTGTCTTTTTGGATTAAATAAGTATAGTTACAAAAATATTCAGAAAATATTTCTTGGGAAATTTATATTAATTATTTAAACATAAATCAATATCACTTGCACTTGTTTTTAAATGCGCAAATTTTTATAGTATTTACTGTATTTATGAGGATAACATGATAGAATTATTTTATCAACTCCATTATATATTTGGTAAATTGTATCTATGGATTTATTAGACTCAGTATAATAAAGAGACAGTATTACTATAAGTTTATTTACAATTATAAGTATATACTTCAAGTGAACTTTTTATATATTCAACACTTGCTTTCTTAATATTTTTATTTTACTTCCTACGCCTATATATACTTATCATATAAAGCTTTGACGAGTATCAAAAAAATGTTATATAGAGAATTAATAATTTAAATAAAGTAAAATGTTATGGTGAAGTATACTATGAAGGGATAATAAAAAAGTATAAAAGAGTAAAAATAATGTTAACATAATGTTTGAAATTGTAAACTATAAACACCTAAATAAGAGACCAATTATAATAGGTAGAGAATTAGGTTTTAAAAGATTAATAGAATTAGATGAAGCTGTAGTAGGTAGAACAATAAAAATGTGTAGTAATTACCTAGTAGGATTAAATTATTTTATATAAAGTCTTTGCAAGATTCGACGTCATCATTGAAATCCAAAAAAGTATTATCGTAGTATAGGAATTTATTATTATATATAATAAGCGCTATATAGAGTTTAACTCTACGGATTGTTTATTGCATAGAAAAACAAATTACCATAAAATTGTATATGCGTTTACAATGATATTAGGTAGTAACATTTTGTAAAGCAAGTTATTACGGAATATATAGGAGATAAGTTATGGATAGATCAAGAAAAAAAGAATTAATACAACAATACAAAGAAATGAAACCAGAGATGGGGGTATATATGTTTAAGTCTATAAACACAAATACTGTTTATTTAGGTTGTGACAAAAATATAAAAGCAACAATAAATGGTGATAGATTTAAATTAAATTTAAACAATCATAGATGTAAAAAACTTCAAAAAGATTGGAATGAAAATAAAGAAGAGAACTTTGAAATAAAGATAGTAGAGATACTTCCTTATGATAAGGATGAAGGTAAAGTTGATTATAGTGAAGAGCTAAAAATATTAAGAGAAATGTGTAAAGATAAATTTATCAATGAAAATGTAGAGGAAATATAGAAAGTAGAATTTAAGCTGACTCAAAAGCGATGAGAAATATTAAAATTTTGAGTTATGGTATAATTAAATTAATCAACTAATTCAAGAAAATTTAGATTCTCAGTCATGTACCAATGGCAAAAATAAAAAAGATCTTTATTCGATTAAATATTGAAACATGTCTTTTTTATTTATAATTATTATTTGAATCTAGTTAATTTTAAGAATATAATAATTATAAATAGATAGAAGTTACAACTTTAGGGGGGAGCATATTGAAGTCAAAGGTTAATATTTTCAAATATAACCAGAACATGAATAGTAAAGATTTTGAAATTTTCTATTATAAAGATATAGTCAAAAATGAAATTCCAATACATATACATGATTTTTATGAAGTATGTGTTTTCTTATCTGGTAATATTAAGTATAGAGTTAATGACTTAGAGTACAAACTAAGGCATGGTGACGTTATATTAATTTCTCCAGGCGAGGAGCATGGACCTATATTTTTAGATACTAAGAATACATATGAGCGTATGGTTTTATGGATAAGTAAGTCTTATATGGAAAAAATATCGACAATGAAAAGTGACCTATCTTTATGTTTTAATAAAAATTCCATTTATTATTGCAACTATTTACATCCAAATGCACCAGATTGCAAATACATAATTTCTATGTTAGATCAGTTAGTAGATGAGTATTATCGTGATGATTATTATCGTGATGATTATGCAAGTGATATATACGCCACTTCTATATTAGGGCTAATGTTAGCTAAGTTTAATAGAATGAGTATGAATCAAGTTGGCTGCATATCTAATGGGGTAGGGAATGGATTTCTAATATCTTATATTGTTGATTATATAAATAAACATTATAACGAAAAAATAACATTAGATTACCTAGAGAAGTACTTTTTTGTAAGTAAATATTATATTTCTCATGAATTTAAGAAACTTTTAGGCATTTCAATAGGTCAGTATATAACACATAAACGGTTGGAAAATGCAAAAAAATTAATGCATCAAGGGTTATTACCAAGCAAGATATATGAAAAATGCGGTTATAATGATTATGCTACATTTTACAGAGCATTTAAAATGGAGAATAATATGACACCAAGTGAATATATGAAAAAAATAAACAATAACAGCAAGATTACCAATACTAACAACAAAATATAATATTCAAAATGTTTTCTCGGTATACTAGTATATAGTATATGAAGCAATATTTAAGTTATTATTTATATTTATAATACTTAATACATTCAGGAGGGAGGGACTATTTTAATATAAAGTTATAACGACATATTGCTACATACATTAAAATCATTTTTAAAATTCTTGAAAACGATATCTTAAGGGGGAGAATAATGGGGATTAAACTTGAGAGTAGTCAAAGAAAGTTTGGTTTTAAAGATATGATAGGATATACATTAGGTGATACTGGTGGAAGTTTTATTAATTTATATGTAGATTCATTCTTTTTAACATTTTGTACTTATGTTTTAGGAATATCACCATTTTACATGGGAACACTATTTTTAGTTTCACGTTTATGGGATGCTATAAATGACCCTATTATGGGATCTTTTCCAGATAGATGGAGAATAGGTAAATCAGGAGACAAGTTTAAACCATGGATAAAGATATTTATAGTTCCATTAGCTATATCAGGGGTATTATGTTTTACAGATGTATCTTCATTTAATGATACGGCAAAACATGTATGGGTATCTGTAGCGTACATATTATACGGTATGTGTTATACAGGAACATCTATGCCATATGGATCAATGGCAGCTGTAATAACTCAAGATCCAGTTGAAAGAACTAAATTATCTAGTGCTCGCTCTCTTGGAGGAATGATTGTTGGATTTGGTGCTTTAGCAGCCTTACCTCAAATTTTATTTGATAAAAGTGGAAATGTTGTACCATCAGCATTTTTTAAAGTTGCTATTGTATTTGGATTATTATCTATACTTTGTTATATAGGATTACTAACACTTACAACAGAAAGATATAGTCAAGAAAAAAATACAGGTAGCAAGTTCAACTATCTTAAGGTTTTAAAAAGTGTAGTAAAAAATAGACCTTTAATTGGTGTAATGGTAGCTACAGTAGGTTCATTATTATATATTACTGCTAATAGTTCAATGGGTACATATTTATATAAAGAGTATTATAATGCTCCTCAAATATTAACAATAGCTACTATTGCAACTTTACCAATTACAATACTATGTGTAGTATTTATACCTGCGCTTACTAAAAAATTTGGTAAAAGAAACTTAATACTTTATACAGTTTTATTTAATACAGTTGGTTCTGTAGGTTTATTCTTGGTACCGATACCAAACCCGTATGTGTTTTTAATTCTAAATACTATATTCTGTATAGGGCAAAGTGTATTTACAGTTATAATTTGGGCTTTAGTAACAGATTGTCTAGATTATCATGAGTGGATAACAGGTGAACGTAATGATGGGTCAATGTACTCTATATATACATTTTCTCGTAAAATAGGGTCAACTTTAGCTTCAACAGTGGCAAGTTATGCCTTAGGGTTAATAGGATATGTTGCAGGAGCTGCATCTCAACCAATAGGTTTTGCTGAAAATATAAGATACTTAAGCACAGGTATAATAGTTGTAACATGTATACTTGAACTTATAGGGATAGGTTTAATATTTAATTTAAATAATAAAAAAACCCAGCAAATGTATAGTGAGTTAAAACAAAGAAGATAAAGGGGAGAATAATAAATGCGTACTCGTTTTTTACCTAGATTAACAAATTATGAGGTTGAAAAATATTTAGATAAAAATGATATTATAATAGTTCCAGTTGGAACAGTAGAGATGCACGGTGCAATGCCATTAGATTGTGAAACAGTAATTTCTGAAGCTTTTGCATTGAAAATGGCAGAAAAAGTTAATGGATTAGTACTTAATAATTTACCATATTTTTATGCAGGAGCTACGGCTTCAGGTAGAGGTACAGTTCAAGTAAGTATAAGGGCTGGAATAGATTATTTATATCAAATAGCTAAAAGTTTATTAACAAAAGGTTTTAAAAGACAGATATATATAAGTTTTCATGGACCAGCACATATGACTTGTAGCCCGATGGTTAGAGATTTCTTTGATGATACTAAAGTGCCAATACTATACTTAGACTTATGTATGTCGATGTTTAAGAAGTCATCTGGAGTATTTAAAGACATTAATGATTTTCATTACATATCATTTGGTGCATATGAGATAATGGGAAGATTAGAAGATATACCACTTAGCACAGGCGAAGGAATGGATTTTTCAGAACAAGTAGAGCAAACAGTTGCCTTTGCAAATCCTTTATTTGATATGGCTTATCAATCTGGATCTATAGGATATTATTTTGGAGATCCTAAAGACCATATGCCAACTCCTAAAGTTGAATCTGCAGAACAAAGATTAGAATATGCTAAACGTGGTATAGAGCTTATAGAACAAATTGTTGATGATATAGATATGGAGAATGTAGTTAAAATGATGAATGATTTAGATAAATTTTATAATGAAGAAGTGGCTCCTAAATATGGAGAGTGGTTACCAAGAACTAGAGTATAGAGATAAATAATAATATAATATTTATAAAGATAGAGGATATAAGTATATTTTAAAAAATTTACTTATATCCTTTTTTACGATTATCAACATATAGATAGAACTTCTCGATTATTATTTAAATTATATCACAAAATATCTGTATAAAATTAAATACATAGAGAATGTAGTAATCTAGATTTTCTTGTAAAGTAATGTTACAATGTTTAAGGTTATTGGAAAAATAAGGATGTGAACTTGATGAAAAAGAAAATATTATTTTTAGCAATTATTTTTATATTTATAATAACAATAGGTAATTGCATTTATCCTAAAAAGGAACAACTCTCTAAGAGAGAAAAGGTAGAGGACTTTGAGTATGTGTATAATACTATCAAAAATGGATATCCTTATCTAGATGTAAATAAGAGATGTAACAATATAGATTGGCTAGGAAATAAGGATAAATATCTAAAAAGAATTAAAAATACTAAAAATGACGAAGAATTTATAGAAGAAATGTCATCTATATTATCTGACCTAGATAATAGGCACACTGAATTAATAGATAATAAAAAACGATATGAACTTTTTAAAAAATCATATTCTAATAATAATTGGTATGACTTTCTTGACGATAAAAAAGTGGTAGATAGATATAATTCTATAAAGCCTAAAATAAAAATATCAAAGGATATTTTTTTTAAAAAAGAGTTAATTTTAAAAGATGTAATTAAAGATAAGGTTGGATACATATATTTACCATCAATGGCATCAAAGAATGGATCTACAGATAAAGATCTAAAGATGATTGGAGATTATATTAGTACATTAGGAAAACATAAAGCTTTAATTATTGATATAAGAGGAAATTTAGGAGGAAGCGATAGGTATTGGCAAGGAATAGTATCTAAGCTTATAAAAAATGATATTAAAGTAAATGGCTATAGAACTTATAGAAATAATAGTGAAATCGTTAAAAAATATATCGATGTAAGACATATAAAGTTAGAACCTATAGAAAAGCTACCAATGAATGTAAAGAAGAATGCGCCAGAGGAAACTTTAAAAAAGTTTAGTGATTTTGAAAATACGTTTTATACTATAAAAGCTAATCCTAATTTAAAATTTGAAGGCAGTATATACTTGCTTGTAGATGGAAAAATATATTCATCATCAGAGTCATTTTCTATGTTTTGCAAGGGAACTAAATTTGCAACATTAATAGGACAAACTACTGGAGGAGATGGTGGAGGACTAGATCCTGTGTTGTTTAAGTTAAAAAACAGTGGCTTAATAGCGAGGATGGCAAGTGGTATGTATTTAAACAAAGATGGAATATGTGATGAAGAGTTTAAAACCACTCCAGATTTTAAAATAAAAGATTGCAAAAGGACTGTGAATTTTAAAGACGATAACTGCATAAAAAAGGTATTAGAACTTGAAAATATCAATGATTAAATAACAAACAAAGTTAAATAAAGTTACCTTCTTAATATTATTAAAAATAATAAATAGGATGTAATTAAATTGTTTTCACACAAGTATATTACATCCTATTTATCATTTTTATTACCTTTCTTTTATCAATTTATTAACAGCAGATACATCAGCAGGAGCCCACTTTAAAGAATCTAAGTTTTCTCTTTTTAACCATATAAGCTTAGAATGCTCGCAAGCTATTGGATTACCTTCAACTAACTTACACTTTAAACATATAAGATTTACAATGAAATTTTCATATTCATGATCGATATCATTAAATATATCTATAGCTTTAACATTACATTTTAACTCTTCTTTTATTTCGCGCTCTATAGCTTCATATAATGATTCGCCTTCTTCAACTTTACCGCCTGGAAACTCCCACATATTTGGAAGTACCATTTGTGGTGATCTAAGCGCGCATAATATTTCATTATTATCATTTTCTATTATAGCAGCAACTACTTTTACCTTTTTCTTCATTCGTTTCACCTCTAGTTTTTTTATATTTACTTATTATACTCTATGTTTAATACATTATAAATATATAAGTATAGATATTGTAATAGGAAAATAATTGAATAATATATAATATAATTAAATCTAAAAATGGTAAAAAGTATACAACATTTAAAAGTATATAATTTATATGACCTAATAAGGGTAAAAATAATATAGAATATAATAAATAGAGTAAAAGGAGTGTTAACATTGAAAATAACATATATTCATCATAGTAGCTTTTGTTTAGAGCTTGAAAAAAATATCTTACTATTTGATTACTTTGAAGGAAATTTACCAGACTTTGACAAAAACAAAAAACTTTATATTTTTGCAAGTCATAGTCATAGTGACCATTTTAGTCCGGTAATATTTTACTTAAGGTCAAAGTATAAAAATATAAAATACATATTATCAGATGATATAAAAGTTAAAAAAGAAGAAGATATTCACCTTGTAAAAGAAAATGAAACAGTGTATATTGATGACTTAAAAATAGAAACTTTAAAATCAACAGATCTAGGAGTAGCATTTGTAATAACTGTAGAAGGTAAAACTATTTACCATGCAGGTGATTTGAATTGGTGGCATTGGGAAGGTGAAATTGATAGTGAAAATAAAAAGATGGAAAAGATGTATAAACATGAAATAGAAAAGATAAAAGATAGATACTTTGATATTGCATTTGTACCACTTGATTCTAGACAAGGAAAATACTTTTATTTAGGATTTGATGAATTTATGAGAAACACTAATACTAAATTAGCTTTTCCTATGCATTGTTGCGGGGACTATTCTCTTGTAGATAAGTTATCTAAAATGGAGGAATCTAAAGATTATAAGGATAGAATTATTCATGTTAATGAAATAAATAGAGAATTTGATATCAAGTAATAAGTAAGTAGAACATATTGATAGTTACAAAAGAAATTTATACTGTATATAATGATAAACATATAGAATAAAATAGGGTATCGTGAAATACGATACCCTATTTTATTATACTTATAATATTTTTAGTATTCGAATGGAATTTTGTATAACTAAGTTTCATTAAGTAGTATCCTTTAAATGTATAAATTTATAAGAATAATTGCTTATATTTATATAGTTGTAAAATATATTTATAATTTAAATTTAAAAATAAATTTTACTATTAATTTGAAAAAAAGGCAAAATAATGTATAATTATATATAAATACAGTAAAAATAAAAAGCATAGGAGGAAGAAATTGAAAAAAGTTGCTATATATACTTGTGGGGATGTTTCACAAAGGTGTACCGCTAATGGATGCTTTAGAGCATTTAATGAATGTAAAGATTCATTTGAAAGATATGAAGGTAATTGTAAATTAGTTGCTTTTAATACTTGTAATGGTTGTGATGAAAAGCCATTAGAAAGTTTAGATATAAAAATAGAAAAATTAAAAAAAGCAGAAGTTGATGTAATACATATATCTACATGCATAAGAGGGAGATGCTCTCATTATGAAGAGTATGCTAAAGAATTTGCTAAACATTTTGAAGTAATTGGATATACACACGGGTCAAAAGAAGGTAAAAAGAACAATAATATAAACATACTAAAAAGTGAATAATTACAGTAAAGCCAAGCTTAAGACTTGGCTTTACTATACAATAAATAAAGATTATCTATTTTTAGAAAATTTAAATAGAAAAAGTTATGTAGCTATTTAATTGGGTAATATTATATACGAGGTGATAAAATGGATAACTTAGAAAATAGTTGTATACCTGATAATGGAAATTGCTCAGAGGCTTTTAAAATAAGAATTGTTTTTGAAAGTATTTTAATAGGAGTAGGTGTAGGATTTATAGTTTCCTTGTATAGGTTATGCTCCAAATATGCAGAAAAAATTAGTTTAAATATATATAATTTTATGGCTAATCACTTGGAATATGTAATTTTGGGAATACTAGTGTTTGCTATTATAGGATATATTGTTGGATATTCAGTTGAGAAAAATCCTATGATATCAGGTAGTGGTATTCCACAAATTGAAGGCTGTTTAAAAGGAAGATTAAAAATAATTCATTCTTTTAAAATTTTAGTAAGTAAATTTGTAAATGGTGTACTAGCAATGGGAGCTGGACTATCTCTTGGTATAGAAGGTCCATCTATTCAATTAGGTGGGAGTTTTGCACATGCTATATCTAGACGATTTAAACTAAGTAAAAAAGAATTTGTATATTTATATTCAACAGGAGCGGGAGCTGGTCTTGCAGCAGCATTTAATGCACCATTTGCTGGAGTTATGTTTATCTTAGAAGAAGTACATAAAAGTTTTTCGCCAGTACTATTTATAACAGCTGTTGCAGCTTGTGTAAGTTCTGATTTAGTTACATGGATATTTTTTGGAGAAACACATACTTTAATAGTTGATAAAGTTTTAAATATGCCAGCTAATTACTACATATCTTTAATAGTACTTGGAATAATTATTGGGTTAAGTGGAGTTATATATAATAAAGGATTACTTAAAACTATAGACATATATTCAAATATAAATACAAAACTAAGATATAAAATGATTATACCTTTTATGTTAGCTATTGTATTTGGCATGTTTTTACCTCAAGTTTTAGGTGGTGGGGATAAGCTTATAAATAGTATATTAGCTAGTGGACTTACTATTAAATTAGCTATAATATTATTAATAGGAAAATATATATTCTCACTTATAAGTTTTGCACCAGGAACTCCTGGAGGTATACTATTTCCTATTTTAACATTAGGTGGATTAGTAGGAATTATATTTGGAAAAGTTTTAGTTTTAATGGGAGCTATAGATACTTCATATTTAAATAACTTTATATTATTAGCAATGGCAGGGATGTTTACATCTGTTGTCAGAGCTCCTATTACTGGATTTATATTAGTATTTGAAATGAGTGGAGCACTTACTCAGCTAGGACCTATTATAGTAGTCTGTGGGGTTGCGTATTTAGTAGCTAATTTATTAAATTGCCCTCCTATTTATGATTCTTTACTTGAAAATAAAGTTAAAGCTTATGATAAAATTAAAGAAAGCAGTAAATAATATTTAGATAGAAAAAAGCCAAGCATTAAGCTTGGCTTTTTATTTTAGTTTATTTAGCTTTTAATAGTAATTCACTTTGTTTAATGAATAACCTTATTTTATTATAGAGTTTTGTATATAACTTTTGATATATCTTTAGATTCTATAATAGTTTCTTTTAACTCAAGTACATTTATTAATATTAACTTACTCAATCTATCATCTATATTATTTAAGAAATCTATAATATCTTTTGTAGAAATATCCTTATTTAAAAGCATATCTATATCGTAAAATAAAACTAAGTTATGTGATGAATTTTTATTAGTGTATTTCTTAAAGTTATTTACTAAGAAACGTAGTTTATTAATAAATATATGTTGCTTATGTACAAATTCATTTAAATCATCTGATAACAAAATATTATTATTAAAATATATCTTTTTATTAAGACGTATATTTTGAGTAATTACATCCTTTAAATCGTCATTAATAGTTCCATTCACTAATCCTGTATTGTATAATTTGGCAAGTATTTGCTCATTTAAACTTAAAGAATTTTTAACTTCGTTTTTTGTAACATCACTCATTTTATATGGTAAAATTACTTTGTTTGCATATAGAGCAATTATAGTACCTAAAAGAACGAAAAATATTCTACTGATAGATAGCTCATTTATATTATTACCAATAGATGCTGCTCCTAGAGCCGAAATAGTTGTGCATATCATTTGATACTTATACTCTGTTTGGTAATTACTAATATATCCAACTATAAGTATAATAAAAGCTCTCATAGAATTATCTGTTACTATAGAGAATAAAATTTCAAATATAATTAATCCAATTATAGTTCCTAAGATTCTTTCCCTACCTTTAGTTTGTCCAGATTCAAGATAAGGCTGGACAATAGATGATAAACTGAAAACTAACCATTTACCATGTGGTATATTAAAGAAAGCAACTACAAATACACCAATACTAGTAATTAATGCACCTCTAAATGCAAAAGTAAACTTAAGAGAGTCCTTATTTAAATTATTTTTTAAATCATTTAATCTATCAACTGCATTTGATACGAAATACTTTTCACAAACTTCTTTTGAATTTTTTTCTTTTGAAAGTATTAAGTCTTCTTTTAATAAAATTACGCAACCTTGTAATTCATAAATTTTGTAGTACTTTGAGTTAGATTTTTCACTAGCAATTAAGAATTCATCTATTTTAAGTATAACATCATCAACTGTTATATTTCTATCTATAAACTCATCTATATTACAAAGTAATGCGTTTATTTTATTTAAGATATAAGTAAATTCTTCATTAATTGTATTGTTTTTAACTTCATCTAGTATTAAGTTTACACTTTCTAAAAATTGACATATAAATAATGATTGGATTAATGAAACTGGAAGTTCAATATTTTTATCCAATCTTTTATATACATCTGATATATGCTCTTTTAGTGTATCATAAGTTTTAGAATTTAAATTATTTACACTTTCTATACTATCATTATTTATCATTAATACTATTTCTTCATTAATAGACTCTATTACCGTTTTAATAGTAACTTTAGATTGCTTTTGTAACTTATTTTTATTTGCAATCATTTGTACTGTCATTATAAAAAGTCCACAAAATATAAGAGATACTAATCTAGTAGGCAATTCATTGATGCTAACAGGTGTATAAAGCATAAAGAAATAACCTAATGTAAAAGCAATATATGTAGGTTTTTTTGTATTATATGTAAATTGGTATAATATAAAAAATATAATGGCAAAAGTTATAACTAATCCTAAAAAAGCATTAGTTGATGCTAAAAATGAACTAACCCCAAGTAATACTTCAATAAATACAAAATATATAGTACTTTTTATTGGTGTTATTGTATAATCAGTACCAAGTAAAGAAAGAGCTGCTGTAATGCCTGCAACTCCAACTAAGGTATTAATTTCACCAAATATAGATTTAAAACCTATTATAGCAGCTACTATAACTAAAAACATTATAGTTGTTGAAATTACTTTTTTCTTATTCATGTCAAAGCTCCTTTGTAGTTTAAAAGTTTAATTTCTTACTAATGATACCCGTATTCTTTATACTTAAATCTAGAGTGTTACAATTTTATCATTAACATATAATGATGTTTTTATTGAACATGATATAGTTCAAACAAAGGCATATATGAATTTGAAAAATTATTTAAAATAATGATATAATTATTTGGTAATATAATAAAATGTATAGCTTATAAAGGGGAATAATCAAAATGAGAAATATACTAATAGTAGAAGATGACATTATGTTAAACAATGGAATCTGCTTTAATCTACAAGCAGATGGGTTTAATGTAATACCTGCATACAATCTAAAAGAAGGGGAAAATATTTTTAATAGTAATACTATAGACTTAATAATACTAGATATAAACTTACCTGATGGAAATGGATTTGAATTTTGTAAAAAAATTAGAGAAAATTCTAATGTAGGGATACTATTTCTAACTGCATGTGATGTGGAATCAGACATTATAAATGGATTTAAAATAGGGGCTGATGATTATATAACAAAACCATTCAGTATAAACATATTAATGCAAAGAGTAGGGGCTTTGATTAGACGTTGTAGTAATAAAGAAAAATATGAAGATACTTTAGTTGAAGGAGAATTTGAATTTAATTTTGAAAAAATGTTAGTAACTAAAAATAAAGTAAATATTGTGCTATCACCAATAGAATACAAAATACTAAAAAAACTAGTAAAGAGCAAAAGTCAAATAGTTACAAGACAAGCCTTGATAGATTCAATCTGGGATAATGACAAAGAATACATAGAAGAACATGCCCTAACAGTAAATATTAATAGACTAAGAAGTAAAATAGAAGATAAATCATCTAATCATAAATACATAAAAACTGTATATAAAATGGGGTATATGTGGGTTGGTGAAAAGAATGAAAAATAGTAAAAATATTTTTAGTAACTATTATATAAACTTTTCTATTATATATATAATAATATCAATAATAGCACTTCTTTTAATCCGACAACAAACAGAAAGTATTATATATATGTATCCAAACTCTTTTGAGGTAGTTAAAAAAATTAACAACATAAGCTTTTGTTTTTTATTTTTATCATTGGCAATAGGAATATTATTTATATATATTATAAGATCAAATATTCTTAAATTTAGTAATGATATTATAGATAATATAGATGCTTTTATATTGGGTAAAGAAATAGTTTTAGAAACTAATAAGGATACTTTATTATCTAAAATTCAAAATAAATTTAAATATATGATAGGAATTATAGAAAATAAAAATAAAATATATTTAGAGGAAAAAGATAATATAAAATCCTTAATATCTGATATTTCTCATCAAATAAAAACTCCTATAGCTAATATTTCTATGTATAATGAAACTTTAATAAATAGAGAACTAGATAGAAATAAACAGATAATATTTTTAGAAAACATGCAACATCAAGTTAATAAATTAGATTGGTTAGTCAAGTCACTTATAAAAATGTCTAGACTAGAAAATGGAATAATAACATTAAATATTAAAAAATATAGAATAAGTGATACAATTGCAAGTGCACTTAGTGGAGTATACTTAAAGGCAGAGGAAAAAAATATATCTATAGGTGTAGATATTGATGAAAAGCTAGAACTTTATCATGATAAAAAATGGACTAGTGAGGCAATATTTAATATTGTTGAAAATGCAGTAAAATACACAAAGAATAATGGAAGTATAAATATAAAGCTAAATAAAATGGAGCTATTTACTAAAATAAGTATAATAGATACTGGTATTGGAATTAATGAATCTGAGATAAATAATGTATTTAAACGATTTTATAGAAGTAATGATGTTATTAATACAGAAGGTATTGGGGTTGGACTTTATCTAGCAAGAGAGATTATAAACAAGCAAAGTGGATATATAAAAGTAGAATCTAAAAAGGATGTAGGAACAACCTTTTATGTGTATATGAAAAATTAAAATATATAAAATAAAAACACTGTTATATTAACAGTGTTTTTATTTTATATATCTCAATATTGTTATGATTTATATAAACAATATCACAATACTGTGAGGATTTTTAAAATATTTATATGATAATATTTAAGTAGATAAGATAATAAAAAATCAAAAGGGGATTTTAATTAAATGAAAATATTAGAAAGTAAAAGTTTGAAAAAGTACTATGGAACAGGAGAAAACATAGTAAAAGCATTAGATGGGGTTGATATAAGTATAAATAAAGGAGAATTTGTTGCTATAGTAGGTACGTCGGGAAGTGGTAAAAGTACATTATTACATATGTTAGGAGGACTTGATAGACCTAGTGAAGGAGAAGTGGTAATTGAAAACAATAACATATTTAAAATGAATGATGAGGAACTTACAATATTTAGAAGACGTAATGTTGGATTTGTATTTCAAAACTACAATCTAGTTCCTATACTTAATGTTTATGAAAATATAGTACTACCAATAGAACTTGATGGATGTAGCGTAGATAGTGAATATATAGATGAAATAATAAACATATTAGGACTTAGTAAGAAGGTAGATGCCCTACCTAACAACTTATCAGGTGGACAACAGCAAAGAGTTGCAATTGCAAGAGCACTAGCAACAAAACCATCTATAATACTACTAGATGAGCCAACAGGAAATTTAGATAGTAAAACTGAGCAAGATGTACTAGGACTTTTAAAAGTAACTAGTAATAAATTTAGCCAAACTATAATAATGATAACTCACAATGAACAAATAGCACAAATGGCAGATAGAATTATAAGAATTGAGGATGGAAAAGTTGTAATTAGAGGTGAAAGCCATGCTACAAAATAACAATCAAAAAATTATAAAAAAGATAAGTAAAAGAAGCTTTAAAGTTAATAAAATTAGAAATATTATATCTATTATAGCTATAACATTAGCTACAGTTTTATTTACATCGCTATTTACAGTAGGAGTATCTATGATGGATGCTTTTAATAGTTATATGATGATGGAATATGGAACAAGTTCTCACGTACAGATGCAAGATGTAGATAAAAGTCAGATAGATATAATAAAAAATGATGAAAGTGTAGACAAAAATAGTATAGGTATAATTAAAAATATTGATAGTGCTAAAAATCCAGAGTTTTTAACTCAAACTGTAAATCTAGCAGTTTATGACGGTCAAAGTGTAAAAAATGCTATCAATACAGAGATGATAAAGGGGAGTTTACCAAAGTCTAAAGAAGATATAGTTATGCCAACAGAAGTATTAGATATGTTAAAACTACCTCACAAAATAGGCACTGAAGTAAATATAGATATTCCAGCAGCTAAAGATGGCACTTATACTGGAGAAAATAAAACATATAAATTTAAATTAAGTGGATATTTTACATACAAAACAGCAACAGCTATTCCACTTCATGATATATATATAAGTGATGATTTTTACAATGAATATAAAAAAGATAATGAAATAGGTCCTTTATGTATAACTTTTAATTTTAAAAATGATAAAAACTTAGAAAAACAAATTGAAGGTTTAATTAATGAAATTAAGCCATATTCAGGGAAATATAGTGTAAATCCAGCATTTTTAGATAATCAAGTAACAAATACTAGTGAATTTATAAGAAATGCTCTTCCAGTAATTTTATTAGTAATTGTAATACTTACAAGTGGTTATCTTTTAATATATAATATATTCTATATATCAGTAGTAAAAGACATAAAACACTATGGACTTCTTAAAACTATAGGAACATCACCAAAACAATTAAAAAAATTAATAATAAATCAAGCTAATAGATTATCATTAATAGCAATACCAATAGGACTATTTTTAGGAGTTATAATAGGAAAGATATTACTTCCTATGGCTATGAAATTTACTACTATATCAAGTTTAAAATCAATAGATTCAAGCAATCCTGCTATATTTATAGGTGCTATTATATTCTCATATATAACAGTAAGAATATCTTGTATGAAACCTGCAAAACTTGCAAGTAGTGTATCTGAAGTAGATGCTACAAGATATAGTGATAGAGATAGTAATATAAAACGTAAAGCAAAAAAAGGTAAGAGTGGTTCTAAAATTCATAAAATGGCACTTTCAAATATGTTTAGAAATAAGAAAAAAGCATTATTAGTTTTAACGTCTATGTCTTTAAGTTGTATGATATTTTTAAGTGTATCAACTATAATAAGTAGTTCAGACCCTAAAAGAGCAGCAGAAGGTATGATGTTAGGTGATATAGAAATACAACATGGAGAAGCACAAAACTCAAGGATACATGAAAATATCATACCAATAGATGAAGAATTTATAAAAGATGTTAAAAATTTAGATGGGGTAAAAAGTGTAGAGAAAATATATAAAGATTATTTAGGGCTTGTAGCCTATGAAGGAGCAATAAAAGAAGAATTACTAAGCCAACCAATAAATGAAGATCATGTAAAAAGATTTTGGCAAGGGTATGATTATAGAGAAATTGCAGCTACTAACAAAAGTGTAACATTAGATATAAGCGGAGTGTCTTCAGGGAAAATAATTAAAGAAATGATAGCAAATAATATGTTAGATTATTATAGTGATGGAAATATAATAGAAGGAAAGTTAGATATAGAAAAGTTTAACAAAGGTGGATATATAATAATTAGAGGACATGAAAATAGCAAAATAAAAGTAGGAGATAAGATTAAGTTAAAATACCTTAAAGGAAATACTATAGAAGAAGGATATACAGAGAATGAATTTGAGGTAATGGCAATAATTGGTGCAGGAGAAAACTTCAACATGGATGTATATGTAAATGAAGATGACTATAAAAAAATAGTACCAAAATCATATGTACAAAATGTAGTAGTTAATGTAGATGAAAACGTAGATGAAGTTGAAAAGAATATAGAAAAATTAAATGAAAAGTACTCTAATCCATATACTCATATTTCTTCAAAAAGAACATATATAGAAGAAGCTAAAGAAAATCAAGTTACAATAACTATTATAGGAATGAGTGGAGTGTTTATAATAGGATTAATTGGATTTTTAAATTTTATAAATACTATGGTAACGAATATAATGTCAAGAAATCAAGAATTTGCAATGCTAGAAGCAGTAGGAATGACTAAAAAACAGCTTAAAAAGATGTTAGCACTAGAAGGTATGTATTATGGAGTTATAATAACCTTTGTAAATCTTACTTTAGGTAGTTTATCTACTTTTCTAGGATTTAATATTATGAAGCTTAGATATTCTGTATATACCTATCCAATAGAAGCTTTAGCAATGTGTATAGTGTTAGTACTTTTAGTAAGTGTAACTGTTCCCTTAATTGTTTACAAAATAACTTCTAAAGAAAGTATAGTAGAAAGAATTAGGGTAAGTGAATAATATTTATATGAAAATGGAGAGAATATTATATTCTCTCCATCAAATTGATTTTTATTAGAATTTTAAAAATTATAAATTTTACTAAATTATGATATAAAAGAGCGATAATATAAAATTTATTGCTCTTTTTAATATTTATAAAAACATAGACTTACTTATGTATATTTAATTGATTAAATCAGTATGAGAAAAGCAATTAGAATTATATCAAAAGCGTAAATCTATTAAAAAATATGACTAATACTACAAAACTACTAAATATGATAAAATATAAATTATAAAATTAAAAAACATAATGTTATTATAATTAAGGATAATATTGATATTTATATAAATAGGAGAGACATATGAATAAGACAATAGGGGTATTAGCTCATGTTGATGCTGGTAAAACTACATTTTGTGAACAAGTACTATATCATACAAATGCAATTAGAAATAGAGGCAGAGTAGATAATAAGGATACATTTTTAGATAATCATAACATAGAGAAGCAAAGAGGTATAACAATATTTTCAGAACAAGGAATGTTTAATTACAACAATTCTAAATATTACTTAATAGATACACCAGGACATATAGATTTTTCACCAGATATGGAAAGGTCTATATCTATAATGGACTACGCAGTTATAATAATAAGTGGAGTAGATAAAATACAATCACATACAAAAACAGTATTTAGACTACTTAATAAATACAAAGTTCCTATAATATTTTTTGTAAATAAAATGGATAGAGAAAGCTCTAATTTAAACTTAGTGATAAAAGATATACAAAATAGCTTAACTAAAGATGCTATAGATATAACTAATATTAATATAACTAATACTTTAAGTGAAGAGCTTATAGAATTTATTGCTGAAAGAGATGATGAATTATTTGAAAAATATTTAAATGATGACTATGACTACAATCTTTGGATTAAAAATTTCAAAGAAATGATAAAGGAATCAAAAATATATCCACTATTAAGTGGGTCAGCTCTTAATGATATAGGAATAGATAATTTCCTAGAAAAGCTAGATTTTTTAACATATACAAATTACAAGTTAGAAGAAAAATTTATAGGTAAAGTATATAAGATAAAACATGATGACAATAAAAATAAATTAACTTATATAAAAGCACTACAAGGAAGTATTAAAGTGAAAAATGAAGTTTTATATAAAGTTAATGAAGAAATAATAACTGAAAAGATAAATAACATAAGAAAATACAATTCTAACAAATTTGAAGCTGTAAATGAGGCTAATTGTGGAGAATTATTTGTTGTAAGCGGTTTAAATAATACTGTAGCAGGAGATTTCATAATGGAACATGGTTTTGAAAAAGACGAAATAGAGAAAATTTATAATATAAAAACCAAATATGAAATGACTCCAACATTAAAATCAAAGGTTATATTTGATGGTCTATTAAACATAAAAGAAGTATTAAGTGTTTTTGAGATGTTAAATAAAGAAGAACCTGCATTAAATGTTTTATGGGATGAAAATCTTAAAGAAATACACATACATGTAATGGGAAAAATTCAATTAGAAATCTTAAAAGAAGTAATAAAAGAAAGATTTAACTTAGATGTAGACTTTGGAAAATGTGAAATACTATACAAAGAAAGTATATTAAAAAGTACTATAGGATATGGTCACTTTGAGCCACTTGGTCATTATGCAGAAGTTCATTTGCTAGTAGAACCAAATACTAGAAATTTAGGTATCACTTTTAATAGCAAAGCACATGTAGATGATTTAGCCATAGGTCATCAAAATTTAGTTAAAACTCATATATTTGAAAAAGAGCATAGAGGAATATTAGGTGGATACCCATTAGTTGATTTAAATATAACTTTGCTTACTGGTAGAGCACATAAAAAGCATACTAGTGGTGGAGATTTTAGACAAGCTACTTTAAGAGCATTAAGACAAGGATTAGAAAAAGTTGAAAATGTATTACTTGAGCCATACTATAAGTTTAAAATTGAGACAAACTTAGATTATATGGGAAGAATCATATCAGATATTCAAAAAATGAATGGAGAATTTGAAACGCCGATTATCAATGAAAATTTAGTAACCATAGAAGGTAGAGGGCCTGTTGCTACTTTTATGGATTATAGCTTAGGGTTATCTGCTTTTAGTAAGGGAAGTTCAAGTGTTAGCTTCATATTTGATGGATATGATAGGTGTCATAATTCTGACTATGTCTTAGAACACAGGTCTTATGATAAAAATAGTGATAATGAATATACATCAAACTCTATATTTTGTTCAAAGGGACAAGGTTATGTTGTAAAAGGAAGTGAGGCTAAGCTTCACATGCATTGTATAAAATAATGAATAATAGTAAATAACATTTAAGGTTAACTATTATTAAGAAATATATTAGTTTTATTTTTAATATTTTACAATAGAAAAAATTTAAATTGAAATATTAGAAAGGCTAATGAATGATAGTATAATATAAAGGAATATAAAAGATTAAAAGGGAGAACTTATGAAAAATAAGCATATATTGATCGTAGATAATAGCGTAACAAATTTAAAAAGAGCAGAACAAATTTTAAAACCACATTGCAAAGTTAGCTTACTTACATCTGGTGTACAGACTTTAAGGTTTCTAACTAAAAACAAACCAGACTTAATATTATTAGATATAAATATGACAGATATGGATGTGTATGAAACCTTAGAAAAGATAAAATCTAATAAAGATTTAGTTGATATACCAGTAATATTTCTAACCTCACAAGTAGATATAGAAAGTGAATTAAAAGGCATTGAAAAAGGAGCTATAGACTTTATTAGAAAGCCATTTGTTCCTCAAATTATGATAAGTCGTATAAAGATGCATCTAGAATTATATGACTATAGGATAGATTTAGAAAAAAAAGTAATAGAAAAAACCGAGATGATAGAACATCTCCAAGATGTTATGATGATATCCATCGCAGAGCTTGTTGAGTGTAGGGACGAAAATACTGGGGGTCATGTTAAAAGAACTGCAAAGTATGTAGAAATACTAACTAAAGCTTTGGTAGAAAGAAATATATATAGTGATATATTAAGCAAAGATTATGTAAAGGATATGATACGTTCAGCTCCACTTCATGATGTAGGTAAAATAGGTATAAATGATAAAACTTTACTTAAAAATGGTTATTTAGATGAAAAAGAGTTTGAGTTTATGAAAACTCACAGTAAACTTGGAGGAGAGACTATTCAAAGGATGATAAATCAAACTGATGGAGAAAGTTTTTTATATATAGCGAAGGATATGGCGCAATCTCATCATGAAAAGTGGAATGGAACAGGTTATCCAGATGGATTAAAGGAAGAAGAAATACCACTTAGCGCTAGAGTAATGGCAATATCAGATGTTTATGATGCGCTAACAACAAAGAGACCTTATAAAGAAGCTTTTACACATGACAAAGCAGTTGAAATTATATTAGATGGTAAGGGGATAGCTTTTGATCCTGTTATAACTGAAGTATTTGAAGAAATAAATTCTGAGTTTGAGTTAGCAAGACAGATTTTATAGTAAAATTTGATCACGATGAAGTGGTTGAATTTTTCAAAAAATGTGTAGAAGATAGATATGACTTTTTAATTATTTCACCTGATGGAAGAATTATTGGTGAAAGTATAATAGAAGTGCCAATTATTGAATTGGAATATTTCATTATGACGAATGTGGAAAAGGCATAGGGTCTTAGGTTATAAAAATGACAAGAGATTTTGCATTTGAAAAATTAAATCTTCATCGCTTAGAACTAGATGTTTATTCATTTAATTCTCGTGCTGAAAAAGCATATTTGGCTGCTGGATTTAAAAGAGAAGGCGTATTGAGAGATGCAGTTTGGAATGGCAAAGAATATGCTAATGATATTCTGATGGCAATACTAGAAGACGAATGGAAACAAATAAAAGGTATTATATAAATTACAATTTATCTAATTAGAAATATATAGTTATATGAATAATTTTATATATACTAAGAATTAAGTTGAGTAATAGTGTAAAAACTATTGCTCTATTTTATTGTACAAGTAAGATATTTATTTTAGATATTGTCATAAAGGTATTATAATAACAGTTAAAATAATTTAGAAATATATTTAACTTGTTTACTAAAAAATAAAATGTATTTTATGATAGGGTTTAACAAATATAAGTAGAAATATATATAATTAAATAATATAAATTATAAATTAGGAATAATAATTTAAGGGGGAGTTTAATGGAGAAGTTTTTTGAACTAGAAGAGTATGCTCAAATTGAAGTTCTCCAAAATATCCAAGATAGCTTTGCAAATTCACTTGGTATGGGAGCAGTTATAGTAGACTATAAAGGTGAACCTATAACAAAAGAAAGTAATTTCACTAAATTTTGTACATATATAAGAAATAATGAGGAATTAAAAGGAAAGTGTTATAAATGTGATGCATATGGAGGGGTACAATCAGCTATTACAAAAAAGCCACATATATACAAGTGTCATGCAGGATTAGTAGACTTTGCTATATCTATAATGGCAAATAATACATATATAGGAGCAATATTAGGAGGTCAAGTAAGATTAAAAGAAGATTTAAAAGAAGAAAACAATGTTTTAAAGGATAAATATAATGAAGAATTATCTAAATATTATAAAGATATAAAGATAAAGACTTATGAAGAAGTCAAATATGCAGCAGATCTTATGTACCAAATATCAAATTATATTTTAAATAAAGATATAGTCAAAATAAATTCTGATTTTAATAGCAATAAAGCTAAAATAGATAGAGCTACTAATATTGAATTAATAAAGGAATATAATTTAGAGAGTGAACAATACTCTGAAGAAATACACAAAGCACTAAATTATATTCATTCAAACATAAAAAAAAATATTACACTAGAGGAGGTAGCAAATCATATAAATCTAAGTCCAAATTATCTGAGTAAGACTTTTAAAAAAGATATTGGTATAAACTTTATAACTTATATAACAAATAAAAAAATAGCATTAGCAAAAGAAATGTTAAAAGATACAGATACACCTATTCTAAATATATCTATAGATTTATCTTTTAATAAACCTAACTATTTTAGTAAAGTTTTTAAAAAAATAGTAGGTTTAACACCTAGTGAGTATAGGAACACATTATAGAATGATCAAATAGATACCTAAAGGAGGAATTTTTTGAGTGTATTAAAAAAAGAATCAATAAAAGATCTTCTAAGTAAGGATTATTTAATGCAAATACTACCTGGTTTACGAGATATAAAGTTAGAAAATATAAAAACAAACGGTTTATCAGGAGCTAAAATATATAAAATTACATTATTTTCTAGACAAGATAAAAAAAGCCTATATCTAAAAATAAATAATTTAAAGGAAGATTGGCTAGCAAAAGTAAATAAAGATGAAGGCAGAGAATTAGATATATTTAAAGATGATATATATTCAAAATTAGAAGAGTTTATAAATGACATTTATTTAGGTTATTACATAGGGGATAATAGCTATGCAATACTTATGAATGATATGTCTGTATACAAAAAAACAAATAACTCAGAGAAAGAGTGTCTTTACTATTTAAATAACTTAGCGAAATTCCACTCTAAATTTAAAGAACATGACGTAACAAATTATAAGGAGTTATTAAATGTAGATGAATATTGTAATTTTTTAACAAAGACTAAAGTAAGTGAAGTTGAAGAGTTTAAAGAAAATTATCAAAAAGGAGAAATAATATTAAAAGATATTTTAGGAGAAAATTTATTTAATAAATATGATGAAATAAAGGAAATAGATAGTATATTTTCTTATTATCCTAAAACCTTTTTGCATGGAGATTATAGACCAGATAATACACTTTACATAAATCAAAATGATATAAGAATTATAGACTGGGCTAATAGTGGATGTGGACCTTGTACATTAGATGTATTTTGGTATCTTATGACATCTGTAAATGTTAAATTTGATAAAACTATACTACTAAATTATTATAAAATGAATTTAGAAAATTATATTGGATATAAATTAACTAGAAGAACATGGGACACTTTATTGAAAGTTGGAATTTTAGCTTCCTGCAAAATGTATTTAGTATCATTATTAGCTAATTCAAATTTAGAAGATAAATATGAGTATTTAAATATATATTATTGGATAGAGAATCTTAAAAGTGCATTAATAGACTTATAGATATAGTAGAGTATAATTGGTAGGAAAAGTAACCTTTATGAAAGTTGAAATAAATGTGGATACATGAAATATAAAACAATTTAATTAAGAAATAATAAACTAAATAAAAAGTGGGGAATAGATGTGGTAAAAGGTTTACATGTTAAAATAATAGGACTTACAACTATATTTAGTTTACTTATTACAGGATGCACTAGCACAATAGAAAATAAAGAAATCTTAAAAAATACATACTTTGAAGTTGTAAAAAGTGAACAAAATAGTAATGAAATAAAAGCTGTGGATTTAGAAGAAAGGCTTAAGGATAAAACAGTAGATATTTCAGATGGAATTGTATATTTAACTGGTGAAAATGGAGAACAAAAAGATTATTCAACTAAAATTTATACATTCAAAGAAGGTAATAAATCTCTTAGTGTTTCTTATTTAGATAATGATAAAAAAGAAAGTTTAGAAGATATAAAATTTGCTTCATATATTATAACTAAGGAAGATAAAGAAGAAACTTATGTAGAAGTTTATTATCAAGACATATTAGAAGCAAATGGAATATTAAGTTTTCAGATGTATCCAGAAAGCGTACAAGAACAAAAGGAATTAGTAAACTTACTAAATGAAAATAAAAGTAGTTTGTATGAAGCATATTATAAAGTAGCAGAAAGTATAGAGGAAGATAGTTCTCTAGAGTTAGGAAAAATAATAGATGATAAGTTAAAAAAAATAGATGGATTTGTTAGTAATGATAATGAAAATTTAGTATCTTATTCTTTAAATAAGGATGGTTTAAATTTAAATTTAGTATTTGACGAAAAGATAAATAAGGCTGAAAGTGTAATAATTGAAGATATTGAATCTAATAATATATCTTTAAGTTATTATAAAAATATGGAATAGGGTATACAACTTTATAAGAGGAATAAAGATTTGAAAGAACAAGAAGAAATAATAGATAAATTATTAGAATATAAAAAATAGTAAGGATAATTCCTTACTATTTTTTTGTATTAATATTAAATTAAAAATGTAAAGAAAAATATAGTACAAAAAATTATCCTATTAAGATAAAATTTATCATAAAAATATTTAAAAAGTCTTAAAATTTGTACTATTTAAATAAAATATTTCCATAAAAGTATACTAGAATTTAAATAAGAACAAGAATAATTTTTGGAGGTACTCCCATTATGCAAAAAGAAGCTTTAGGAATGGTTGAAACAAAAGGACTAGTAGGGGCAATAGAAGCTGCTGATGCTATGGTAAAATCAGCAAATGTACAACTAGTAGGATATGAAAAAATAGGTTCAGGGTTAGTAACAGTAATGGTAAGAGGAGATGTAGGAGCTGTTAAAGCATCTGTAGATGCAGGAGCAGTAGCAGCAGAGAAAGTTGGAGAAGTTGTATCAGTTCATGTAATACCAAGACCACATACAGATGTTGAAAAGATATTACCAAGCAATAACTAATATTAAATAAGAATTTAGGTTAAGGGGGAAATTTTCATGAAAGAAGATTTAATGTCAAAAATAATGGATGAAGTAATGAAGAAAATGGGAGAAACTCCAAAGTTAGAAGTTAAAGAAGAAACAGTAGAAGAAGCTAAATATGAAGAGCCTAATAGCTGTAGCTTAACAGAGTTTGTAGGAACAGCAATAGGAAACACTATAGGTCTTGTTATAGCTAATGTAGATTATAACTTACACGAGTTAATGAATATAGATAAAAAATATAGATCAATAGGGATAGTTGGTGGAAGAACAGGGGCTGGACCTCATATATTTGCAGCAGATGAGGCTGTAAAGGCAACTAATAGTGAAATATTGTTAATAGAGCTTCCTAGAGATACAGAAGGTGGAGCAGGACATGGTTCTTTAATAATATTTGGTGCAGAAGATGTATCAGATGCTAGAAGAGCTGTTGAAGTTACATTAAATGAATTAGAAAGAACTTTTGGTGATGTTTATGGAAGTAGCGCAGGACATTTAGAATTCCAATACACAGCAAGGGCTAGCTATGCTCTTAATAAAGCGTTTGGAGCACCTATTGGAAAATCTTTTGGGATAACAGTTGGAGCACCAGCTGCTATTGGAGTATTACTTGCAGATACTGCTGTAAAAGCCGCTAATGTTGATGTTGTAGGATATTCAACTCCAGGAAATGGTGGAACTAGTTACTCAAACGAAGTAATTCTTACATTCTCAGGAGATTCAGGAGCTGTTAGACAGTCTATAATAGCAGCAAGGGAAGTAGGAAAGCAATTATTATCAACTTTAAGTAATGAAGAATTAAAGTCATCAACAATACCATACATATAAGATTTTAAATAAGGGGAGTGAATACATTGAAATCTAAACGTTTTGAAGTTTTAAAAAATAGACCAGTAAACCAAGATGGTTTTGTAAAGGAGTGGCCAGAAGTTGGTCTTATAGCAATGGATGGACCAAATGACCCAACACCTAGTATAAAAATAGAAAATAAAATAGTAATAGAATTAGATGGAAAGAAAAGAGAAGACTTTGATATGCTAGACTTTTTTATAGCAGATCATGCTATAAATTTAGAAAGAGCAGAAGAAGTTTTAAACATGGATTCATTAGAATTAGCTAGAATGCTTGTTGATATAAATGTTGGAAGAGAAGAAATAGTAAAACTTACAACTGCTATGACTCCAGCTAAGATAGTTGAAGTTGTAAGCCAGATGAATGTACTTGAAATGATGATGTCAATGACAAAGATGAGAGCTAGAAAGATGCCTTCAAATCAATGTCATGTTACTAATGTAAAAGATCATCCAGTTCAAATTTCAGCAGATGCAGCAGAAGCAGCTTTAAGAGGATTTGATGAACAAGAAACTACAGTAGGTATAGCAAGATATGCTCCATTTAATGCCCTAGCTTTATTAGTTGGAGCTCAAGTAGGTCGCCCTGGAATACTTACTCAATGTGCTGTTGAAGAAGCAACAGAATTAAAATTAGGAATGAGAGGATTAACAGGATACGCTGAAACTGTATCTGTCTATGGAACAGAGTCTGTATTTATGGATGGAGATGATACTCCTTGGTCTAAAGGTTTCCTAGCATCTTCATATGCATCAAGAGGACTTAAAATGAGATTTACATCAGGAACAGGTTCTGAAGTTCAAATGGGATACGCAGAAGGAAAGTCAATGCTATATCTCGAAGCTAGATGTCTATTCTTAACTAAAGGTTGTGGAGTTCAAGGAATACAAAATGGTTCAGTAAGTTGTGTTGGAGTACCAGCAGGAGTACCTAGTGGAGTTAGAGCTATACTTGCAGAAAACTTAATAGCTGCAATGTTAGATCTTGAGTGTGCATCTAGTAATGACCAAACATTTACACATTCTGATTTAAGAAGAGTTGCAAGAAGTTTAATGCAAATGGTGCCAGGAACAGATTTTATATGTTCAGGATATAGTGCAACTCCAAATTATGATAATATGTTTGCAGGTTCTAACTGGGATGCAGAAGATTATGATGATTGGAATATAATTCAAAGAGATTTAAAAATAGATGGCGGTCTAAAGCCTGTTAGTGAAGATGAAGTTGTTAAAGTTAGAAATAAGGCAGCTAGAGTTATACAAGTATTATTTAAAGAATTAAATCTTCCAGAAGTTACAGAAGAAGAAGTAACTGCTGCAACCTATGCACATGGAAGTAAGGATATGCCAAATAGAAATGTAGTTGAAGATTTAAAAGCTACTGAAGAAATGATGAACAAAGAAGTTACAGGGGTAGATGTAGTTAAAGCACTTTATAAAGGTGGATTTGAAGATGTAGCAGATAGTGTGTTTAATATGTTAAAGCAAAGAATAGCAGGGGATTATTTGCATACAGCAGCTATACTTGACAAAGATTTTAAAGTAAAAAGTGCCGTAAACTATCCAAATGATTATAGAGGGCCAAAAACTGGATATCAAATAAGTGATGAAAGATGGGAACAAATCAAAAATATTGAAAATGCAGTAAGTCCAGAAGACTTCTAAAAATAGAAAAAGAGGTGAAAATTGTGTCTATAGATGAGAAATTATTAAAAAGTGTAATAGAAGAAGTATTAAAAGAAATGGTAGAAAATGATAATGTAGAGTGCAATAGCAAAAAAGAAGAAAAGAAAGAAAATGTAGTATTTGATGATAATAAAAAATTAGAACTAGTAGAAGTTGGAGATTTGAAAAAAGGTACTAGAAGCGATGAAGTAGTTATAGGTTTAGCGCCAGCATTTTTTAACCATCAAACTAAAACTATAGTTGGTATAGAACACGATAAAGTATTAAAAGAAGTTATAGCAGGTATTGAAGAAGAAGGATTAACTTATAGACTAGCAAAAATTTATAGAACGTCTGATGTTTCTTTTATAGCACATGATGCAGCAAAACTAAGTGGTTCAGGAATAGGAATAGGTATACAGTCAAAAGGTACAACAATAATACATCAAAAGGATTTATTTCCTTTAAGTAACTTAGAATTATTCCCCCAAGCTCCACTTATAGATTTAGAAACATTTAGACAAATAGGTAAAAATGCAGCTAAATATGCTAAAAATGAATCACCAGCTCCAGTGCCAGTGAAAAATGACCAAATGGCAAGACCAAAATATCAAGCAATTGCAGCACTTTTACATATAAAAGAAACAGAACATGTTGATAGAAACAAAAAACCTCAAGAATTGAAGATAACATTTAAATAAACAAGGAGGGTAATGATGAATCAAGATTTATTAATAAAACAAATCGTAGAGGAAGTACTAAAAAATATGAACTCTACTAATATAAATGAAGTTTCAAATGCTGTTAAAAATGTTTTAAAAAGTGATAAAGTCACAAGCGCTAATTATCCATTAGGAGAGAAAATACCGGAAAAAATAAAATCACAATCTGGAATAAAATTATCAGATGTAACTTTAGACAAAGTAATAAGAGGTGAAATTGGATCTAAAGATATAAGAATATCTAAAGAAACTTTAGAATTACAAGCACAAGTAGCTGAATCTGTTGGAAGAAATGCATTTGCTCAAAACTTAAGAAAGGCAGCAGAACTTATAGTAGTTCCAGATGATAGAATTCTTGAAATATACGATGCACTAAGACCATATAGATCAACTAAACAAGAATTATATGATATAGCAGATGAACTAAGAAATAAATATGGATGCGCTATAAATGCAGAGTTTGTTATAGAAGCTGCAAATGTTTATGAACAAAGAGGAAGGTTAAAGGTAGTGGAGTAAAAGTAGTTTGGAGGGTATTAAATGAAGATAGTAGCTGGTATAGATATAGGTAATGCTACTACTGAAGTGGCCTTAGCAAAAATAGATGAAAACAATATTGAATTTTTATCAAGTTCTATAGTTAAAACAACAGGAATTAAAGGAACTATGAAAAATATAAATGGAGTATTTAAATCTTTAAAAAATTCTTTAGATAAGTCTAATTTAAAAATTGAAAATTTAGATGAAATCAGAGTAAATGAAGCTGCTCCAGTAATAGGAGACGTAGCTATGGAAACTATAACAGAAACCATAATAACAGAGTCTACAATGATAGGCCATAACCCTTTAACACCAGGTGGAGTAGGAGTTGGTGTTGGTGAAACTGTAAAAATTGATAAATTAGAAAGTGTAGATAAGAACAAAGATGTAATAGTTGTTATACCTAAAGAATTTGACTTTGAAGTTTCATCTAAATTAATAAATTTATATTCAGATAAATTAAATATAAATGGAGCTATAGTAAAAAAAGATGATGGAGTACTAATTAATAATAGATTAAACAAGAAAATTCCTATAGTAGATGAGGTTAGTTTAGTTGAAAAAGTTCCTCTAAATATGAAGTGTGCCATAGAAGTTGCACCAATTGGAGGAGTTGTTGAAGTATTATCTAATCCATATGGAATAGCAACATTGTTTAATCTAACTTCAGAAGAAACTAAACATGTTGTTCCAATAGCTAGGGCATTAATTGGAAACAGATCAGCAGTTGTTATAAAAACTCCTAAGGGAGATGTTAAAGAAAGAAAAATACCTGCTGGAAATATTGAAATAGTTGGACTAAATAAAAAAGCTTTTGTTGGAATTGATGAAGGTGCTAAAAAAATTATGAATGCTATAAATAGCGTAAATATTGTTTGTGATGTTAAAGGAGAACCTGGGACTAATGTGGGAGGAATGCTTGAAAAAGTAAGGCATGTTATGTCTAATTTAACAAATCAACACCCAAAAAACATTAAAATACAAGACTTACTATCTGTAGATACTTTTGTTCCTCAGATTGTAAAAGGTGGTATTGCTAATGAGTTCTCACTAGAAAATGCAGTAGGAATAGCAGCTATGGTAAAAGCTGATAAACTTCAAATGCAAAAAATAGCAGATGAATTAACAAAAAGCCTAGGGGTAAATGTCAATGTAGGTGGAGTAGAAGCTGATATGGCAATTCGTGGAGCATTAACTACTCCAGGAAGTAACAAACCACTTGCAATATTAGATATGGGTGCAGGATCTACGGATGCTTCTATAATTACAAAAGAAAATGAAATAAAGTCAATACATTTAGCAGGTGCTGGAAATATGGTTACTATGCTTATAAAATCAGAATTAGGAATAGATGATTTTGAACTAGCAGAAGACATAAAAAAGTATCCATTAGCTAAGGTAGAGAGTCTTTTCAATATAAGACATGAAAGTGGAGCTGTAGAGTTTTTTAACAAAGCATTAGATTCTAAATTATTTGCAAAGGTTGTAATACTAAAACCAGAAGGTATGGTTCCTATTGAAATAGATGAATCACTAGAAAAAATAAAATTAATTAGAAAAAGTGCTAAAGAAAGAGTATTTGTTACAAATGCTATAAGAGCACTAAAAAAGGTAAGCCCAACAAATAATGTAAGAGATATAGCGTTTGTAGTTTTGGTTGGAGGAAGTGCACTTGATTTTGAGATTCCTCAATTAGTTACAAATGCATTATCTCAGTATAATGTAGTTGCAGGAAGAGCAAATATCAGGGGTGTAGAAGGACCTAGAAATGCAGTTGCAACAGGACTTGTTTTACATTTAAAAGAAGAATAGGTGAATTTTATGGCTAAGAATATAAGTGTTACGAAAAAGCCAAGTATAAAAATATACTATAACAAAAATCAAATAGATGAGTTAAAATTTAGAGAAATTATACTTGGCATAGAAGAAGAGAATGTACCTTATGAAATTTTAGGAATTTGTGAAGAAGATGTTATAAAATTAGGCTATAATGCCTGCAATGACTCTATATTAGGAGTGGGGATTGGAGTAAATAAAGATTTTATAATACTTCACTATAATAAACTAGAAAAAGATAGTCCTCTTTTTACTATAAAAATATCATCTAAAGAATCTATAATGAGAACACTAGGTCAAAATGCAGCTAGATTAGTCATAAAAAAACCTTTCAAAGAACTTTAAAATATTTATAAGATACATATAGTTTATCTAACAATTGTATAAAGTTTTATATTTATTATAAATATTACTTAAACATTAGATTAGGGGGAGGGTAAAATGTCCCAATTAGCTATTGGAATTATAGAGACAATTGGCCTTGCAGCTTGTATAGAAGCAGCAGATGTATGTGTAAAATCTGCAAATGTTAATTTAATAGGATATGAGCTCTCGAAAGGTGGAGGTATGGCGACATTAAAAATAGAGGGAAATGTAGGTGCTGTTAAGGCAGCTATAGAAGCTTCTGTTGTTGCTGCCAATAAAATAAGCAAGGTATTTTCCTATAAAATAATACCTAGACCAAGTAAAGAAATAGATATATTAATTAATAACAAAGAAACTATAGGATATAAAGAAATACAAATAGATAATCAGTCTAAGGAAAATGTAGATTTATACAATGAAGATGATAAAGAATTAGTTAAAGATATAGTAGAAAATGTAAAAATAGTTAATCTAGAGGATGATTTAAATTATATAAAAAGTGAAGAATTAGGAAATACCATAGAAGAAAACAATTTAAATAATAAAGAAAATTATATTTGTAATTTATGTAAAGACCCAGAATGTAAAAGACAAAAAGGAGAATTAAAAAATAGTTGTATTCACTACAATGAACTAAATGATTTTAAGGAGGAATAGAAAATGGGAGAGGCATTAGGATTAATAGAAACTAAAGGATTAGTAGGTGCTATAGAGGCAGCAGATGCGATGACTAAATCTGCAAATGTTGAGCTAGTAGGATATGAAAAGATAGGATCAGGATTAGTTACAGTTATGGTTAGAGGAGATGTTGGAGCTGTTAAGGCATCTGTAGATGCAGGGGCAGTAGCAGCTGAGAAAGTAGGAGAACTCGTATCTAAGCATGTAATACCAAGACCTCATACTGATGTTGAAAAGATATTACCAAAATCAGAATAATATATAAATAGGTGATTAAAATGGATTTTAACAATAAGGAATTAGTAGAAAAAATAACTAAAATAGTAATACAAAAATTACAAGAAGAAAAAGAAGTTTTAATCCCTATCGGTATCTCAAATAGACACATACATTTGTGTGAAGAAGATTTTAAAATACTATTTGGCAAAGATAAATCACTAAGTAAATTTAGAGATTTAAAGCAACCAGGTCAGTATGCTGCAAATGAATGTGTAACTATAAAAGGCTCTAAAGGAGAATTAACAAAAGTTCGAATTTTAGGGCCTTTAAGAAATGAAACTCAGATTGAAATTTCTGTATCGGATGGCTTTAAATTAGGTATAAATCCACCTATAAAAGAATCAGGAAATCTAAAAGATACTCCTGGTATTGAAATTATAGGGCCTAAAGGAAAAGTTGTCAAAGAAAAAGGTGTAATTTGTGCATTAAGACATATACATATGTCACCAAATGATGCTAAAAAATTAAATTTATGTGATAAAGATATAGTAGATGTTGAGATAACGGGGATTAGAAAAGCTATACTAGGAAACGTATTAATTAGAGTAAATGAAAATTTTGAACTAGAAATGCATTTAGATATGGATGAAGCTAATTCGTGCTTAATAAAAAATAACGACTTAGTTAAAATTGTAGAAAATAGGTGAGAATGTGAATCTAAATGACTGCAATAATAAGGTAAAAGAGTTTTCAAGACTTATAAAAGAAAAAAAGTGCAATAAATATAACGGTAAGCTAAAAGTAGGAGTAGATTTAGGAACTGCAAATATAGTTTTATCTGTTGTAGATGAAAATAATAATCCTATAGCTGGAGCTATGAAAGCTTCATCTGTAGTTAAAGATGGGATAGTTGTAGATTATATAGGTGCAACTACTATACTTAGAAAATTAAAAGAAGAAGTAGAACAAATTATAGGATGTGAACTAACTTATGCTTCAACTGCAATCCCTCCAGGAATTACTGAGGGAAATACTAAAGTTATATGTAATGTAGTAGAATCTTGTGATATGGAAGTTTTAAATGTAATAGATGAGCCAAGTGCAGCAGCTACAGTACTTAAAATAACCAATGGGGCAGTAGTTGATGTTGGTGGAGGAACTACTGGGATAAGTATAATAAAAAATGGCGAAGTCGTGTTTACAGCTGATGAAGCAACAGGCGGAACTCATATGACACTAGTTCTTGCAGGGTTCAATAAAATACCTTTTGAAGAAGCAGAAGTTATAAAAAAAGAGAAAAAGTATGAAAAAGATACGTTTATAATAGTAAAGCCTGTCATTGAAAAAATGGCATCTATAGTTAAAAAGTATGTAAAAGATTACAATATAGACACTATCTATGTAGTCGGTGGTGCTTGTTGCTTTAGCGAATTTGAAAAAGTATTTAAAAAAGAAATAAAAATAGAAACAGTAAAACCATTAGAACCATTACTTGTAACACCTCTTGGAATAGCAATGAATTGCCATATATAGAAGGTGATAAATTGGATTTAAAAAAACTTGAAAACATAATTATTGAAAATGTAGAAAGTGTAGTTATAGATTATATAGTAGAAAAAGTATTTGAAAAGCTAGAAAGCTACAATAAAAAATTGTTAGTAGTATTTACTGGTGCTAGTATTGGATTTAAAGATGCATTTAAATGCATTAAAATGCTTCAAGATAGAGGATTTAAATTAACAATAGTATTATCAAATGGAGCTTTAAATGTATTTAATGAAAATTTAATAAAAGAATTTTTTAAAGTGGAAAAAGTTATAAAAGAAGATGACAATGAAAATATAATAAGTCTAGTAAAAGAAAATACTATTATAATGATACCTACATTGACAGTTAATACCTGTAGCAAAATTGCAAATGGAATAAATGATAATATAGCCACTAATATAATAAGTTATTCCTTAATTAATGGTAAAAAAGTAATAGCAAGTATTAATGGATGCTGCCCAGACAACGAAGAAAGAATATCTATATTTAAAGATAATATGAGCAATTCATATAAAGATTTACTTAGAAATAATATAAAAAAATTAAAAGATTACAACATTATATTAACTACATCAGTAAATTTAGAAAAAAAAGTTGTAAAAATATATAAAGATAATTTTAGTTTAAACATTAATAAAAAAAATAATGATGAAATTGATTATATATGTAGTAAACAAAATATAGAAATTAAAGAAATACTCTTAAATAAGAAAATAATAAGAAAAATAGATATATATAACTTAAAACACTATAAAGTAATAAAAGTAAATCAAGATTCTATAATCACGCCGTCGGCTAAAGATGAGGCATTAAAATACAATATAAATATATTAAAAATATAAAGCTAGGTGAAAAATATGTATCTAGGAAGTGTAGTAGGAACAGTAGTATCAACTACTAAAAATGAAGGATTAATAGGAACAAAGCTTCTACTTGTAAAGCAATTAAATGAAAAATTAGAAGTGGTTGGAAACACACATGTTGTAGTAGATTCAGTAGGCGCTGGAGTTGGAGAGACTGTAATTGTTGCAACAGGGAGCTCTGCAAGAAAGATATTTTCATCTGATTCTCCTATAGACTGTGCAATAGTTGGAATAGTAGATAGTATAGAAGTTAATAATTAGGTGATATAATATGGCTAATTTATATACAAAAACAGGTGATAAAGGAAGTACTAGTCTGTTTGGTGGTAAAAGAGTATCAAAAAATGATTATAAAGTAGAATGCTATGGAACAATAGATGAGGCTATATCAATGCTTGGAGTTGCGTATTCTCAAAGTAAAAATGAAGATATAAAAAGTTATCTAAATAAAATACAAAGAAAATTATTTATAGTAGGTGCTGAACTTGCTAGTGATGAAAAAGGATTATCTATGTTGTCATATACAGTAAATGAAGAAGACATAAAAGAATTAGAACATATAGTAGATGAGTGCAGTAAGCTAAATGGAAGACAAAAAAGTTTTATAATACCTGGGAAAAATGAGTCTTCAGCATCTATTCATGTTGCAAGAACTATAATAAGAAGAGCAGAAAGAAATATAGTTACATTAAAAGAAAATGGTAATATTAGAGATGAATTACTAAAATACGTAAATAGATTATCGGATACATTATATGCTTTAGCAAGATTAGAAGAAACTTATTGTAAGATAGATGATATAAAAAGCAAGGTTATAGATAAGTTAGAAAAATTTAATAATATAGAAAAAGAAAATGAAGAGAGTATAGAGTTTAAACTAGAAAATATAATAAAAATGGCTAATTATGCTCAAAGAAAAGCAAAAGAATTAAATGTTCCTATAGTTTTTTCTGCAGTAGATAGTGGAGGTAATCTTATATTACTTCATAGAATGGAAGATTCATTACTTGGTAGTATAAATATAAGCATGAATAAAGCATATACTGCAAATGCCTTAAAAATATCAACTGATAAACTAGGTAAGCTTTGTAAAAGTGGAGAAGCACTTTATGGTATTCAAAATACTAATGACAATAAAATAGTTGTCTTTGGTGGAGGATATCCAATATATAACAATAAAAAAATAGTTGGAGCTATAGGGGTAAGTGGCGGCAGTGTAGAAGAAGATATGGAGATAGCTTTATACTCAATACAAATGATGAAAATGAAAAGCAATTAAGCAAAATGTAATGGGGGGATAATAATGAGTGCGTTAAATGTTGAGGAAATAGTAAAAAAGGTTATAAGTGAATTAAATAATGCAAATTCTTTAAAAGAGTGTGAATATGGAATATTTGAAAGTATGAACGATGCTATAGAAGCATCATTCATAGCTCAGAGAAAGTACTTAAAGCATAGCCTAAGTGATAGAGATAAATACATAAAAGCTATAAAAAATGAATTTTATAAAGAAGAAAATTTAAAAAAAATATGCAAAATGACAGTTGAAGAAACTGGTATGGGAAATTACAGCCATAAACTTTTGAAAAATAGATTAGTACTAGAGAAAACACCAGGTGTAGAAGATTTAAAAACAGATGCTTATACAGGTGATAAAGGTCTTACTTTAGTAGAACTTTCTCCATATGGAGTAATAGGGTCTATAACACCTACAACAAACCCAACAGAAACCATTCTTTGTAATACTATAGGAATGTTAGCAGCAGGAAATTCAATTGTTTTTAGTCCTCACCCAAGAGCTAAAGAAGTATCTTTATTCATCATAAAACTTATAAATAAAGCATTAAAAGAAGCTAAAGCCCCAGATAATTTAGTGGTAACGGTAAAAAATCCTACAATAGAAAATGCAAATATAATGATGAACCATGAAAAAGTTAAATTGCTAGTAGCAACTGGAGGGCCGGGCGTTGTGAAATCAGTATTATCTACTGGAAAAAAAGCGATAGGAGCAGGGGCTGGAAATCCTCCAGCAGTAGTTGATGAAACTGCAGATATAGAAAAAGCAGCAAAAGATATAGTTGATGGATGTAGCTTTGATAACAATCTTCCATGCATAGCAGAAAAAGAAGTTATAGCAGTAGATGAAATTACTGACTATTTAATATTCAATATGAAAAAAAATGGGGCATATGAAATAAAAGATAAGGAAACTTTAAATAACTTACAAAACTTAGTTTTATCTAAGGATTTAAAATTAAATACTGAATGTGTTGGAAAAAGTGCAAGATATTTATTAGATAAGATAGGAATACAAGTTGAGGATGATATAAAAGTAATAATAATGGAAACAGATAAAAATCACCCATTTGTTATAGAAGAATTAATGATGCCAATACTTCCAATAGTTAGAGTTAAAGATGTTGACGAAGCTATAGAACTATCTATAGAAGTTGAACATGGAAATAGACATACAGCTATAATGCATTCTAAAAATATTGATAAATTAAGTAAGATGGCTAAATTAATTCAAACCACTATATTTGTTAAAAATGGACCATCATATTCTGGTATAGGTGTAGGTGGAGAAGGATATACAACATTTACAATAGCTGGACCAACAGGAGAAGGTTTAACAAGTGCTAAAACTTTTGCTAGAAAAAGAAGATGTGTACTTGTAGATGGATTTGATATCAGATAAGAGGTGAGACTATGGAAAAAGATTTAACAAGCATTATTAAAGACGCTGGTATAGTAGGTGCTGGTGGAGCTGGATTTCCAACTTATGTAAAATTAAATGCAAAGGCAGATTATCTAATAATAAATGGTGCTGAATGTGAACCTCTTTTAAGAGTAGACCAACAACTTATGGCTAAAGAATCTAGAAAACTTTTAGACGCTATAGATTTAGTTAAAAAATATATTGGCGCTAAAGTTGCAATAATTGGATTAAAATCTAAGTATAAAAAAGCCATAGAAAATATAGAAACTATAATTAATGAGTATGAAAATATAAAAATGCATAAAATGCCTAATTTTTATCCAGCAGGAGATGAACAGGTATTAGTGTATGAAACTATTAAAAAAATAATACCAGAAGGTTCAATTCCACTTAGTGTAGGAGCTGTAGTATTAAACGTAGAGACTTTATTAAATATATATGAAGCTTATTACAATGATTTAAAAGTTACTAATAAATATGTAACTGTAACTGGAGATGTTAAAGAAAAAATAACAGTTAATGTTCCTATAGGTATATCCATAAAAGAAGTTATAGATTTAGCAGGAGGGAGTAATTTAGATGAATTTGTTGTTATAAATGGTGGACCTATGATGGGTAAAATAGTTTCATTAGATGATGTAATTACAAAAACAACTAAAGGTCTTATAGTATTACCTAAAGAACATAGTCTAGTTAAATCTATAAATAAAAATATATCTCAAACATTAAAAGAAGCTAAAACTTCTTGTATGCATTGTAGTTTATGTAGTGAAATATGCCCTAGAAATTTATTGGGTCATAATATAAATCCACATAAACTAATAAGAATAGCAAGTTATTCAAGTATTTGCGATACCAAATCTAGTTTAACAACAGCATTTTTATGCTGTGAATGTAGGTTATGTGAATATGCTTGTATTATGAATTTACAACCTTGGAAATTACATTCAAATCTAAAAAAACAAATGTCAGCAAAAAATATAAAAAACGATAATAACAATACACCAATAGATGTACATCCATTTAGAGAATATAAAAGATATCCAGTAAGTAAATTAATATCTAAGTTAGATCTTTCGAAGTATGATAAAAACGCAGAAATAACAAATATTTATAAGAATTTTACAAAGGTAAAAATACTTTTAAATCAGCATATAGGAATAAGTGCAACACCTATTGTAAAAAAAGGAGATAAAGTTCTTAAAGGACAGCTAATTGCATTTACAAAAGAAGATAAATTAGGAACATCAATTCATTCAAGTATAGAAGGATTAGTAAAAGAAGTAAATGATAAGTATGTATTAATAGAAAGCTAAATTTTTATTAGGAGGAGTAACATGGATATATTTGCAATGGTAGCAGCTTTTGGAGGAGGAGCATTTGGAGCTTTAATAGGAGCATTACCAGCATTTATACTTACAGGTGTGATAGCGATAGCAGGTGCAGCTATAGGGATGGCAGGTGGATCAGATTTAGTTGTTGGAAATGTAGCTTTTGGTTCTTTTTTGGGACCTCATATAGCATTTGCAGGTGGGGTTGCAGCAGCAGCATATGCAGCAAACAAAAGAAGCACAAGTACATCTAAAGTAACATCAACTGGAGAAAAAATCTTAGGTAGTGATGAAGTAGAAAGTGGAACATCAATAGGTTTATCCTTAAACCTAACAGGAGACTATAAAGTTTTGTTAGTTGGTGGGATATTTGGGATATTAGGTTTTTTAATAAATTATTTATATGCATCAGTTCTAGTACTTCCAACAGATACTCCAGGTATGACAGTTTTTACACTGGGTGTAATAGCAAGGCTAACTCTTGGAAATAGTGGACTATTTGGTAAATATGATAAAAATAAAAAAAGAAAATACTTATCTACCGGAAAAATGCTTGGATATAATATAGTATTAGGTGCATCATTAGGAATAGTAGTTTCTTATGTGGCAGCATCACTTTCCAATACCTTTGAAGTAGCTCCAGAGGTAATATCATTATTCCCAACACTATGTTTTGGAATAAGTGCACTTTCTTTAATATTTACACAAACAGGCTCGGCTACACCAGCAACACATCATATAACATTAATATCAGCACTTGCAGCTGTTGTTTCAGGAAATCCCATATTTGGAGTATTGTTTGGAATTATAAGTTGTTTAATTGGAGATTTCGGAGCTAATACACTTAATAGTAATTGTGACTCTCATATAGATCCACCGGCATTCTCAATATTTATATGTACATTTATAATAAACTTCATATTTTAATTAAAACTAAACAATAATTTTTAAAATTTTACATATTTGAATTATAGATAAATATAATTTAGATAAAACATATTAGCAAACATGATAAGAATTAGGGGGACACAATATGAAAAAATCAATTGGACTTGTGGAATTAAAAAGTATTCCCATAGGGATAGAAGTTGCAGATACAATGCTAAAAACAGCAAATGTAGAATTAATATTAGCTAATCCAATTTGTCCGGGAAAATATGTGATAATAGTGAGTGGGAACGTAGGTTCAGTAGAAAATGCTATAAAAGCAGGTAAAGATAAAGCAGGAATATTTTTAATTGAAAGTCATGTGATAAATAATATACATGAAGATGTAATACCAGCCTTAACAGGTACTATAGAACCAGTAAATATTAAATCTATTGGATGTATAGAAACAATATCAGCACTAACAGCTATAAAAGCTGGAGATATAGCTCTTAAATCATCTAATATTGAATTAATAGAAATAAGACTTGCAAGAGGCCTTGGTGGAAAGGGATTTATAGTAATGTGTGGAGATATAGCATCTATAAATTCTGCTATAAAATCTTGTACAAATGAATTACAAGAAAGTGGGGAGATAACAAGTACATCTTCTATAGCATCTCCACATAGAGATTTAATAAATAAATTAATGTAGAGTAAAAATAATTAACAAAAAGTCTAACTTGATTTTATAGGTTAGATTTTTTTGTATTATTAAGTGAATTATAGAAACATATTAAAATAATATATCTTTTATTACCTAGAATTTTTATAGATATAATAAAATATATAAAAAAATAACTATATGTATTTCTAATATTAATTTATGATATAATATTTTTTTAATTAATATTAGAAAGGAATTTATAATATGCCATTTACATTTTCTCATCCTGCTATAGTAATTCCATTTAAAAATAAGTACTTTAATTTTAGTGGATTAATACTAGGATCTATGGCACCTGATTTTATATACTTTGTACTATTTAGTCCAAGTAGCAATATAGGTCATGAATTTTTAGGATTTTTCTTTTTTAATCTTCCAATGTGCTTTTTAATAAATTATGTATTTTACAAATATATACAAAAAGCACTTATATTAAGTATGCCTAATTTTATATCAAATAAATATATACACCTTACTAAATTAAAAAACACATTATCTAATAAAAAAGAAATATTAAAGTTTGTAATATCATGTTTAATAGGTATGATAACTCATGTACTTTGGGATAGTTTTACTCATATTAGTGGATTTTTTGTTAACAATATAGCTTTTTTAAGAGATAGCATTAATATATTTAATATGTCTATTCCAATTTATAAAATAATCCAACATGGTAGTACAATGATAGGCTTTTTAGTTATATTTATATATCTTTATACTATTAAAGGTAAAAATATTTTTTATCTTAAGATAAACAAATTTAAGATATACTTAAGTCTTGTATTAGTATTCATAATTACTATGATTGTTTCCATATTTATTTTTGTTAAAACAGGTGCTTTTATAGGTATTGGTAGATTGGTTGTAACATTTATCAATTCCTTATTTATATCTTATTCAATAACTGGCTTTCTATTAGACAAAAATAAAATTTAATAAATTTTTATAAATAGAAAAATATAGTGCATAGATATTTATGCACTATACCAAAAAATCTACAAAAATCCTCTCTTTATGAAAATTAGAACTAATCGTTATAACTTACCTACCAAGCTCTTTATATATTCTCATAATATCAAAGACTATGATGGGAAAAAACACAGTTCATATCTATATGCTTTTAATCTAATCATTGCGTATATGTAAATTGTTAAAATAAAGTTGATATATGGGAAATAATATAGTTTATATTTAAATTAATAATATAGACTAATATATATTGAAAAATAGTGCAAAATAACCATATAATAATATCTAACTTAAGAGAGCTGTTATACAAAATACTTAATAGGTAAAATATAGTAAAAATTATAAATGTTCATAATTAAATTAAAATTGCGTAAAAAAGTTAGAATTCGAAATAGTATGATATAATAAAGAAAATTAAATAAAGGGAAGGTGAATCTCAATGGATAATAAAAAATTATCTAAAGGTGCTTATGGAGGAGTATCAGGTAAAGACTATGTTCCTTACATAACAGACAAATCGAAGACTGGTGCAAATATGGCAGTACTGATAATAGGTATTATTTTAGCCGTAATATTTGCAGCATCAACAGCATATTCAGGAATGAAAGCTGGTCTTACAGTTGCCGCAGGTATTCCAGGTTCTATTATAGGTTCAGCGTTTATAGCAGCATTCGCAAAAGGAAAAGGTATTCTTGGTAAAAATATTGTACAAGGTATGGCAAGTGGTGGTGAATCAGTTGCAAGTGGTATGATTTTCGTATTACCTGCTATTTTATTAATAGGTAGTCAAGTTACATTTTTAGAAGGATTTATAGTTGGAGTAGGTGGAGTTTTATTTGGTATTGGAATTGCATCACTTGTGTACAATTATTTAATAATTGAAGAACATGGTAAGCTTATGTACCCAGAATCAATGGCTATATCTGAAACATTAGTTGCTTCAGATGCTGGTGGAGATTCAATGAAGTATATGGGTATGGGATTTGGTATAAGTGGACTTATAACTGTATTAACAGGTTCATTTTTAAACGTAGCCAATAATGTTATAAGCTTTATTGGAAATAAGTTTTATAAATGTAAATTTGAAGTAGAAGTTAATCCTCTTCTTTTAGGGATAGGATTTATAGTAGGACTTGAAGTTGCACTTACAATGTTTGCAGGTTCTTTATTATCTCATTTTGGTATTATGCCTCTAATAGGATACTTTACTGATATGGCAAGAGAAGGTGCTAAGGTATGGAATGATCCTACAATGGCGATAAACCAAATGGGTGTAAATGATATAGCTGGTAACTATGTAAAATACATAGGGGCTGGTATGATGCTTTGTGGAGGTATAATAGGTGCAGTTAAATTAATACCAACTATAATAGCATCTGTAAAAGAAACTATGAAAGCAAAATCATCAACATCTGTTGACGGTGAAGATGGTAGCGCATTACAAAGTATTATACTATTAGGCGGAATTGTAGCAGCAGTTGTAGGAGCATTCTTTATATCAAATGGTATAGTAATGACAATTATTGGTGTAGTAGTATCTTTATTATTAGCAGGATTATTTGTTATAGTTGCTGGACGTTTAACAGGGACTATAGGTACATCAAATCTTCCTGTATCTGGTATGACAATAGCATCTTTAGTTATAGCGACATTAGTATTTGTTATAATGGGATGGACTGATTTAGCAGATAATAAATCACTATTATTATTTGGTACATTTATAGTTGTTTCTATATCTATAGCTGGAGGATATAGCCAATCTCAAAAGGTAACTTATATAATAGGTGGTAGCAAAAATGAAATGCAAAAATATTTTGCAATAGCTGGTATAGTAGGTGTAATAGTAGTTGTAGGAACTACATTACTACTTGCAAATCAATTAGTAGTAACAGGAGATAATCCTCCATTTGCATTACCTCAAGCTAACTTAATATCAACATTAACATCAGGAATTATGTCTGGTCAATTACCTTGGGTTATGGTAATAGTTGGTGTAGTTATGGCTATAGTTTTATACTTCTTAAATCTACCTATAATGACAGTTGCTATAGGATTTTACTTACCAATTGCAACAACTTCTATAATATTAGTAGGAGCTTTAATACGTGTATTTGTTGAAAAAACTTCAAGAAGTGATAAAGAAAAAGAGGTCAAAGTTGCTAATGGTATAAGTTTATCATCAGGGCTTGTTGCTGGTGGTTCTATAATAGGATTAGTCGGTATAATATTACAAGTAACAGGTGTTATAAAAGGTGCTGGTCCTAGTGGGTTTGCAGCTTCAAATATGATGGCTATTATACTTCTTTTAGTATTAGTTGTACTTACTACATGGCCAATTGTAAGCTCTAAGGTAAAAAACAATGAAAACTAATGAAGATATTTTAAATATTGTATTTAAAATAAATGATAAAATAGATTATGAAGTAAATGAAGGTGTTGTAACGATACTTGAAAAACAAGATCATAAAATTCAACAGTTTTTTAGAAAATTAAAGTTTAAAATTCCAATGTATAAAAAGACTGAACTAGATGAATATGGCAGCTTTGTATTTTCTAATATTGACGGGAAAAAAACTGTAAAAGAAATTGGTAAAGAGCTAGAATTAAAGTATGGAGAAAAATCACATCCTCTATATGAAAGATTACTTATTTTTTTAAATCATATAGATGCAAACTGTAATTACATTGAAAAAATTAATAATTAAAAATTTCAATAAAAATAGGATATCTTTTAGATATCCTATTTTTATTGAAATTTTTACTACTAAGGCTAAGGTATGCTAAAATTTATAAAAATAATAGTAAATATACATGGAGGAAAAGCTGTTTAAATCAATGAGAAAACAAAAAGAAAATTAGATGTAGATCGAATAAAAAATACTAGACAAAGGGGAGTATATGACACTAGCAATTATAAGTGAGAATGGGTATCCATATAGTCTTCATTTAAGATATATTTATCATAATAATTTTATATATTTACATAGTGCTAAGAGTGGTCATAAGATAGAAAATATAAAAATCAATGAAAAGTATATTTTAGTGTAGTGGGATATACAAATATTTTGCCAAGTAAATTTTCTACAAATTATGAAAGAGTAATAGGATTTGGTATAGCATGTAAAGTAGACGGTAAGGAAGGAGAAGGGCACTTATAAAATTAATAGAAAAGTATAGCAAAGACTTTTTTAAAGAAGAAATAGAATATATTTTAAATGAAAAAATGTCACTAATGTAATAAGAATTACAATAGAACATATAACAGGAAAATAAAATTATTAGAAAATCTACCTATAAAATTAGGTGGATTTTTTTGAGGAAATAATGAATCAAATTGAGGAAAAATGATAGTTTGAATTTTAAAAAGTTAGAAATTGAAACTTTTTAAAATTAAAAATTTTTGTATTGAAAAAAATTATACTTATATTATAATTATAAATGCGACAACTTATGACAAAACTTGGTGAAGAAAGGAATATGAATATGCAAGATAAGCAACTTCAAAAAAATCTTGGGGCAGCTGCAGCTTTATCAACAGTAGTTGGTATGGTTATAGGTGGGGGAGTATTTTTTAAGCCTCAAGCAGTGTATGAATTAACTGGTGGAGAGCCAGGACTTGGAATGATAGCTTGGGTAATAGCAGGTATCATGACAATAACAGCAGGTCTTACTGCAGCAGAGGTTTCAGCTGCTATACCAAAAACAGGCGGTATGATGGTATATATAGAAGAAATATATGGTGAAAAATTAGGATTTTTAACAGGATGGATGCAATCAGTATTATTTTTCCCAGCAACAATAGCTGCAATATCAGTTATGTTTGGGCAACAATCAGCGATACTCCTTGGAAATGAAAATTTAGTAATACCTATGACAGTTGGGGTAATATTATTAGTTGGTGGACTTAATACATTAGGTTCTAAAACTAGTGGAGCAATACAAACAATATCTACAGTGTGTAAATTAATACCTTTAGTACTTATAATGGTATTTGGATTTATAAGTGGATCAGGGAATAATTCAATAACTACTCCATTAGTAGGAGAGGGAATAAGTGCAACTAGTGTAATAGGACAATTATTAGTTGCTATATTATTTGCTTATGATGGATGGATAAATGTCGGTACTTTAGCGGGGGAAATGAAAGATCCGGGAAAAGATTTACCAAAGGCAATAATAGGTGGATTATCTTTAGTTATGGCGGTTTATGTAGTAATAAACTTAGCGTATCTTTGGGTACTTCCAGCAAGTGAATTAGCTAAATATGCATCACCAGCATCTGCTGTTGCAACAGAAATATTTGGACCTATTGGTGGTAAAATAATAACTATGGGTATATTAATATCTGTATTTGGATGTATAAATGGATATCTACTTACAGGACCTAGAATAATATACACATTAGGACAACAAAAAACATTACCTGAATTTTTAGGTAAATTAAATAAATATGATGTACCAGCAAATGCAACTATGGTGATGGCTTCTTTATCAGCGCTTTATGCATTATCTGGACAATTTAACTTACTAAGTGACTTATCAATGTTTGCTATCTGGTCATTTTATGTGTTAACGTTTGTAGGAGTTATAAAAATGAGAAAAACTATGCCAAACTTACATAGACCATATAAAGTTCCGTTTTATCCGGTAATACCTTTAATAGCAATAGCTGGTGGATTATTTGTAGTAATAAACCAATTATTATTTGCAGGACCTAAAAATACAATGATGTCATTAGGAGGAGTTGTAGTAACTCTTATAGGTTTGCCTATATATAATTATATGATGAAGAAGAATCAAAAGGAAAAAGATATAAAAAGGGCAGCATAATAAATTACGAATAAAAACACACAAAAATAATAGAAAACTTAAAATACACAAAGTAAAAAAATAGAACTTTAGAAGTTCTATTTTTTTTGTCTAAATTATTGAAATCAACTTCAAGAAAATGTTTGCACAAAAAACAAAAAAACTAAGTTTTTTTCAAAAAGATTTTTTATTGAAAAAAATAATTACAAGATTAAATAGATTATCTTTGTAAAGAAAAAAATTCATATTTAAATTTAAGTATACAAAGTTAATTTGGCTAAATAGCTGAAATATAAAAAATAACAGAAAATTTATATAATAAATAAAAATATAAA
>NZ_JADOZQ010000017.1:0-39788 GCF_015669105.1 Romboutsia sp. D33t1_170424_H2
AATGCTTGGTGGAAGCAAAAAGAAGAATTTGAAAGCTTCAATGGTCCAATATTAATGACTACAAACTGTATAGTTCCGCCAAAAGATAGCTATAAAGATAGATTGTATACTACTGGAGCAGCAGGATTTGCTGGATGTACACATATAAAAGGAAATGCAGAAGATGATAAAGATTTCTCTGTTATAATAGAACATGCTAAAAAGTGTAAAGCTCCTATAGAGATAGAAACTGGAGAAATAATAGGTGGATTTGCACATAATCAAGTTTTCGCTCTTGCAGATAAAGTAGTAGAAGCAGTTAAAACTGGTGCTATTAAGAGATTCTTTGTAATGGGTGGATGTGACGGAAGAGCTAAGTCAAGAAACTACTACACAGAATTTGCTAAGGCTTTACCACAAGATACAGTTATATTAACAGCAGGATGTGCTAAGTATAAATACAACAAGCTACCTTTAGGAGATATAAATGGTATACCTAGAGTATTAGATGCAGGACAATGTAACGACTCTTACTCATTAGCACTTATCGCATTAAAACTTAAAGAAGTATTTGAATTAGAAGATATAAATGATTTACCAATATCATTTAATATAGCTTGGTATGAACAAAAAGCTGTAATAGTATTATTATCATTATTATATCTTGGAGTTAAAAATATACATTTAGGACCAACATTACCAGCATTCTTATCACCAAATGTTGCTAAGGTTTTAGTTGAAAACTTTGGAATAGGTGGGATAACAAATGTTGAAGATGATTTAAATATGTTCTTAGGAAACTAATTTTAATAAAGAAGATACCATATAAAATGGTGTCTTTTTTATATAAAATATTTTATGCTAAGCTAAAACTATTTATAACTCATACAGACGATACAATACACTTTAAAATATTAATGAAAAAAATTTCATATTTACAGTAATAATTTGAGTTTTATGTAACATATGTTACACAAGTTTTACGAAAAATAGGATATAATAAGGTTAAATAAAATTTAAATAGATGTAACTTAACTTTATAAGAAAGGTAAAGTGTAGATATAGATGAGTAATCATGGGAATTTACAAAAAATAAGGGATGGTAAAAGAACATATGGAATAACTCCTCATATACCAGGAGGGTTTGTATTACCAGATACTCTTATAAAAATAGCTAATGTAGCTAAAAAATATAATGGAGTATTAAAAATAACATCAGGTCAAAGAATATTAATAACTAATTTAAAAGAAGAAGATCTAGATGATATATGGAAAGAACTTGATATGAAACCAGCAGTTACAAATCAATATTCTGTAAAAAATGTAGAGATGTGTCCAGCAAATTTTTGTAAAAGGTCAAAGTATCCAACGATAGGTATAGCTATGAGAATAAGTAAAAACTTTCATGGAATGCCACTTCCAAACAGAACAAAAATAGGAGTTGCGGGATGTAGAAATGCATGTACAAGTGTATATTCTAAAGACATTGGAGTTTTAGTAGATATTGATGGAACTTTCTTTGTATGTGCAGGAGGAAGTGCAGGTTTTTATCCAAGAATAGCTGATATAATAACTAAAAAATTATCAGAGAAAGAAGCATATACCTTAGTTGAAACTTTACTTAACTACTATAATGAGCATGGTCAAATGGGCGAAAAGTTAGGTGAATTCATAGATAGAATAGGTATAGAAAGTTTTAGAAAAGATGTATTAGAAATAGCAAATTTAAAGGAGGAATTATAATGATAACTAAAGATTCTATAATAGGAGATATAATAAAAGAAAAACCAGAGGCAGTAAAAATACTTATGGACTATGGTATGGGATGCTTAGGTTGCCCTTCAGCTGCAATGGAGAGATTAGAACAAGCTTGTGAAATACATGGAATAGATTTAGATGAGGTTTTAGCTAAGATAAATAGCCTTTAATATTAAAATAATAAATATATCAGTAAGAAATGTACATATATTTCTTACTGATATATGAAATTACCACACATATTATAAAGCTCTAAAATAGTCGAAAAAAGTATAAAAATTTAATTAAAAAAATAATGAAAACAGTTGCAAAAAAATGTTTAAAATAATATAATAGTATTGTGTTGATAAGGCGACATAGCCAAGTGGTAAGGCAGTGGACTGCAACTCCTTGATCCCCAGTTCGAATCTGGGTGTCGCCTCCAATTTAATATATGGGAATATGGCTCAGTTGGTAGAGCAATTGACTGTTAATCAATGGGTCACAGGTTCGAGTCCTGTTATTCCCGCCAATATGCTGGTGTGGCTCAACGGTAGAGCAGCTGACTTGTAATCAGCAGGTTGTAGGTTCGATTCCTATCACCAGCTCCAATTTGAATAACTCTAATCATATGATTAGAGTTATTTTTTTATAAAATAAAAAATATTTTAAAATTAAATAATTATGTATTATAATTAAAAGTATTAGTAAAATAGTATATATTTAAATTTGAAATAGTTGACAATGTAAACTTAAAATATAATAAATCTAGGAGGGAATTTGGATGAGTAATAATGTCACGGACTTGGGAAAGGGAAGCATTCCTAAATTAATATTTAAGCTAGCAACACCTGCAATAATAGCTCAACTAGTAAATGTACTATACAATATAGTTGATAGAATATTTATAGGGAGAATGCAAGGTGGAGATATAGCAATGGCTGGTGTTGGAGTTGCATTCCCAATAACATTAATAGTAGCAGCTTTTGCGGCTTTAGTAGGGATGGGGGGAGCTCCATTAGCTGCAATAAAAATGGGTGAAAAGGATAATGATGGCGCAGAAAAAATAATGAGCAATAGTTTTTCTACACTTGTACTGTTAGCAATATTACTAACTCTAGTATTTTTAGTATTTAAAGAACCATTACTTTGGGCGTTTGGAGCAAGTGAAGCTACTATAGGTTATGCAATGGATTATTTAAGTATATATCTAATAGGAACTATATTTGTTCTTGTTGCACTTGGTATGAATCCATTTATAAATACACAAGGTTTCGCAAAAATAGGTATGATGACAGTATCTATAGGTGCGGCTATGAATATAATACTTGATCCAATATTAATATTTGGATTAGATATGGGCGTTAGAGGTGCTGCTACAGCTACAATTATATCTCAAGCAATATCAGCAATGTGGGTACTAAGATTTTTACTAAGCGGTAAGACAACATTAAAAATAAGAAAAAAATACTTAAAAATAGATTTTAGAATAATGGGAAGAGTAATGGGGCTTGGAGTTGCACCATTTATAATGCAAGCTACGGAGAGTTTAGTTTTAATAACATTAAATACAAAGCTTCAAATGTATGGTGGAGATTTAGCTGTAGGTGCAATGACTATAATGAGTAGTATAATGCAGATAATAATGCTTCCGACAATGGGAGTTACTCAAGGTTCTCAACCTATAATGAGTTACAACTATGGAGCAAAACAAATTGGTAGAGTTAAAAAGGCTTTTAAATTAACAATATTAATTACTTTAGGATATACGGCAACAATGTGTACAGCGCTTATGATAATGCCGGAGATGTTTGTTAGGATATTTAATAGTGATCCAAAATTAGTTGAAATAACAGTTTGGAGTATAAGGATTTATTTTGTTGGAATAACTATATTTGGAATACAAGTAGCATGTCAAAATACACTACTTGCGCTAGGGCAAGCTAAAATTTCTCTGTTTTTAGCATTACTTAGAAAAGTAATTTTATTAATACCATTAATATATATACTACCAACATTTATGGAAAATAAGTTATTTGCAGTGCTTTTAGCACAACCTATAGCAGATATAACGGCAGTTATAACAACAGCAATATGCTTTATGGTGTTTTATAAGAGAAATTTAAGCAATATAGAAAGTAAAAGTATAAACACTAATGATAAAGAAAGCTTAAATACAAATTAATAGAGTTAAAAAATCTCTTATGGATATATATATTTATAAGAGATTTTTTATTGTAAATAATTATTGTAATAAAATTGAATTTTCATTAAGGAGAGATATATGAAGTATAATAAAATCGTAAAGGGAAAATTTATAGAAAGGCCAAATAGATTTATAGCTTATTGTGATATAGATGGAAAAGTAGAAAAAGTACATGTTAAAAATACAGGGAGATGTAAAGAGTTATTAATAGAAGGTTGTACTGTATATTTAGAAGAAAGTGATAATCCAAATAGAAAGACAAAATATTCACTAGTTTCAGTTGAAAAAGGAAAACGTCTAATAAATATGGATTCTCAGATACCAAATAAAGTAGTATATGAAGCATTAGAGAAGGGTTTAATACAACTTCCTGGCCTTAATGAAGAAATAACCTATATTAAGCCTGAACAGAAATACCATGATTCAAGATTTGATATATATTTAGAAACTAAAAATAAAAAGGTGTTTATAGAGATAAAGGGAGTAACACTAGAAGAGAATAGTGTGGTGATGTTTCCCGACGCAAAAACTGAAAGAGGAGTAAAACATATAAATGAATTAATAAAAGCAAAAGATGATGGATATGAGTGCTATATATTTTTTTTAGTTCAGATGGATAATGTAAAATATTTTACTCCTAATAAAAAAATGCACTTTGAATTATGGGAAGCATTAAAAAGAGCAAGAGAAAAAGGTGTAAATATAGTATCCTATGATTGTAATGTAGATAAAGAAAGTATAGTCATAAAAGAAGCTGTAGAAGTTATTTTATAAAATAACATATTTTTAAAATTTAGCATATAACTTTAAAATGTTGTAAGAAAAATATAAGTATTTGAAATATTAATGGTATAATATTTGTATATGATATTTATTATGAAAGGAAGTTTATAACTATGACGAATAATTTATCAATGCAAGAACTTTTAGAACAACAAGAAAAAGAACTAAACAACATAAAAGTTGGGGAAACTATAAACGGTAAAATATCTAAGGTAAGTAATGACGGTGTTAGCTTAGAACTTAACTTTGGATTTGATGGGATAATACCTACAAACGAATTAAATCTTCCTAAAGGAAAATATACTAGTGATGTATATAATGTAGGAGATGAAATAAGTGCTGTTATAACAAAGGTTAACCATAAAGATGGAACGATACAATTATCAAAATTAAGATTAGATAAAGAAGCAGATATAAAAGAATTAGAAAAAATACATAATGAACATAGAATAATAACTGTTAATGTAAATAAAAACATAGAAAGAGGAGTATTTGCTACTTACAAAACGCAAACGTTATTTATACCAATATCTCAATTAGATACTAAGTTTGTAAATGATACAAAAGAGTATGTTGGACGTAATTTAGAAGTATATATAAAAGAGCTAGATTTAAAGAAAAATAGATTAGTAGCTAGTCATAGAGAAGTATTACAAGAAAGAATTGATAAAGAAAGAGAAGAAAGAAGAGCAAGAATAAAGGCGGAAAAAGAAGCTGAAAGAGCTAGAATTAAAGCTGAAAGAGAAGCTCATATAGCAAAAGTTAAAGCGGATAAAGAAGCTTTATTTGAATCTTTAGAAGTTGGACAAAAAAGAGACGGTAAAGTTGTTAAAATGATGCCTTATGGAGCTTTCGTTGATATCGGTGGAATAGAAGGTTTACTTCACCAAAACAATTTATCTTGGGAAAGAGTAGAGTCTGTAGAAGATGTAATTCAAGAAGGACAAGAAGTACAAGTTTATGTATTAGATATAGATAAAGAAAACAAAAAGTTTGCATTAGCGTTAAAAGATATAAACAATGATCCATGGGAATTAATAAAGCAAGAAGTGCAATTAGATGATATAATAACTGGAACTGTAGTTAGAACTATAGAAAAAGGTGCTATTGTTAAGATAAGAGAAGGTGTAGAGGCATTCTTACCAATATCTGAATTAAGTGAAGAAAGAGTTATGAAAGTTAATAATGTAGTAAATGTTGGCGATGAAGTTAGCGCTATGGTTATAGAATTTAAGCCAAAGAATAGAAAAATGATATTATCTATAAAAGAAGCTAATAAAGAACCAGAAGAAGATTACTCAGAATTTTTAGAAGTTGAAGAATCATTAGGTTCATTAGGCGAATTATTTAAAGATAAATTTAAAAATTTACAAAAATAACATTATATGAAGAGCCATGTTGTGAAACAATATGGCTTTAACTGTATATTATTAGGGGGATATAATATTTACACCGAGTAGTTCTAAGTTTGAAACGATGTTATTTATAGTATTTGATTTTTTGGGAATAATGAGTTTAGTAGTATTAGGATTAATTTTATTAATATTATTATGGTCTTTATTTAAGAAAATAACACAGTAAAAATTATAATTTATAGGGAGAATTTAAATGAAAGCATTAATAGATTTACATACACATACAATAGTAAGTGGACATGCATATAGTACAGTACAAGAAAATATACAATCGGCTATTGATAATGGATTAAAGTATTTAGGGTTATCAGAACATGCACCAAATATGCCAGGTGGACCACACCCATATTACTTCCATAATATTCATTGTATACCAAGAGAAGTTAATGGACTTAAGGTACTTAGAGGAATAGAAGCAAATATTGTAGATTTTGAAGGAAATACAGATGTAGATGATGACATGCTTACACATATAGATTATGTTATAGCTAGCTTACACACACCATGTATAGATGCTGGAAGTGTAGAAGAAAATACACAAGCTGTACTTAATGTAATGGATAAATCAAAAGTTAAGATAATAGGACATTTAGATGATAGTAGATATCCAGTTAATTATGAAAAAGTAGTAAGAAAGGCAAAGGAGAGAAACATAGCATTAGAAATAAATAATTCATCTCTAAAGCCGACGACTTTTAGACAAGGGGCTTGGGATAATGTAACTACACTACTTGAATGTTGTAAAAAATACAATGCAAAAGTAATACTTGGAAGTGATGCACATATATCTTATGATGTAGGTAAATTCCCATATTCTGAAAAGGTAATAAATGATGTGAAGTTTCCTAAAGAGTTAGTTATAAATTATAGTGAAGAAAGTATAATAGAGTTTTTAAATTTATAAATATATGATAGATTAAAGTTAAGTAAATTTAGGAAATAAAGAGTATAAAAGAAGGACAAACTATATTTAAAATATAGTATAATATAAGAGTAACACTTATTGATAAGTGTTACTTTTATTATGCTTTAATTTAAAGGAGAGAGTTGACATGGAGTATATTGCGAGGGTAGTGTCTAATGTTGTTTGGCCTATGTTTATACCTTTTTTGCTTTTACTTGGGACATATATATGTTTGCAAGTTTTTTTTAACATAAGGCAACGCATTACGACAAAGGGGAAAATAAATTACAAGTACATAATTCCACAGAGTACCGTAGCCTTGGGGACTATGATGGGAACAGGAACAGTCGTTGGTTTTTTAACTGGACTTAGTAAGCTTTCTATAAGTGGGCAAATATATGTTGAATCAATTGCTATATGGGCATTACTTGGATCGATAATATTAATACCTATATCATATTGTGAAACTTTAATATCTAAAGTTGTGAGAATGCAACCCAAAGAATATATAAAAGCATTTATATCAACTAAAGCATCAAAATTGTATGTTGCATCTTTAGTTTTATTATATATATTTGCTATAGGGGGAATACAGTTAAGTGGGATAGATGCAGTAGCAACTACTAGTATAAATAAAATAGTAAGTTTAGAATTTAATGAACTACAAAGATATATGTATATCGTTATTCCAGTAATAATTATATTAATAACCATTATACTTAAAAACAGACAGAGTATATTTTTAAGAATTTTAGTGACTATGGTAATATTATCATTTTCAACTTATTTATTATCATTTTTCATATTTCTTTATAAAACACAAGAGTATATACCTATATTTGTAGAGCGTATTATTATAGGATTTAAAAATCCTGTATCCGTGTTGTTTGGAATACCACTAGGTCTTATATTTGGACTTCAGAGAGTTATACAAATAGCAGAACCAGGTCTTGGAACACTTGCATTAGCATCTATGAAATCAAATGCTAAACCAAGGGAAGCTGCTTTAATATCTTCTATACTAACAACAGTACTTATTGTTATATCGGTATTAGTTACTTCATATATAGCATCTTATGGACTTAGTGAAGGAATAATAAATTTTTCAGTTAATGGATACGAGAAGCTAGTGTCATACTTTGATACTATAATTAGTGTAACGGGTAAATTTGGGATATTAATACTATTTACATTTATAGCTTTATCTGCATTAACCACCTTATTAGGAGGGTATCTTGTACTTATAAATGTAGCCAATTTTAATGTTAAAAATAATTATCTTGTTTATGTAGGTTTATTGATATTAGGAGGTGCATTATCTGTATTTAATGTAGAATTAGTATTTTTACTATTAGAGATATTATTATTTATATCAACATCTATTAATATTATGGCACTTGCTATGTTCACAGAGTTTGAATGGAAAAAATATAAAATAAGAAATTTAGAAATTAGGAAAGCTGCATAAAAATATGCATTAAATCATAATTAAATATAAAATAAAAATTAAAAAGGAGTGTATTTTATACACTCCTTAATTATTATTAAGCAACTCCTTGAGAAGAAGCATCTTTTTGTAATTTAGCTATTCTTTCTTTGTTTAACTTAGACATACCTATAGAAGCAGTTATTAAAGATACATAACATACAACTATAAATGTTAAAACGAATATCCAAGCTACGCTGTATCCCATTTTATCAACTAATAATCCAAATATTGATGAACCAGCAGCAAATCCTACTGCGAAGAATATTTGAACTACACCAAGTATAGCACCAAATTCTTTTTTACCGAAGAATGATCCTGCAAGTAAAGAAGGTCCCATCATGTAAGCAAATACTGATAATCCTTTTAAAGCCGCAAATATTGGAGCTAACATAGGTATTAAACCTGCATTCATTAGAGCTAAACAAGAAGTAGCAGCTAATGCAAAGGCAACCATAAGCCCTTTAGTTATACCTAATTTATCAAATATTACTCCACCAAATAAGTTTCCTCCAAGAGAGAATATAGCGAATGTAGAACCTACCATACCAACTATCATAGGATCAACTTTTAAGAAGTTCTTTAAGTAAGCAGGATATTGTACAGCAAGTACAGAAACATACATACCTAAGAAGAATAATCCTAAAGCAAATAACCAGAAGAATTTAACATTTTTAACTTCTTTTAAAGAGTATCCCCAATCAACTGAAACAGTACTTTGCTCTTTTTCTTCTTTTCCATTGTCTTTTTTCTTACCTCTAACTATTTCGCTATCATTCTTTGGCATTCTTAAGAATAATAAAGTTATAGGTATACCTACGATTAATGATAAAGCACCAAACATAAAGTATGATTTAGATATACCGAAGTTAGTTAATGAATAAGCAGTCATACTTTGAAGGAATATATTACCTATAGATCCTCCGGCGAAAGCAAGTCCCATTGCCTTACCTTTTGATAGTTCATCGAACCATCCATTTATTAATAAAGGAACCCCGATTGAAGATATAGCAGCTGTACCAACTTGAACTATACCAGCAACAAGGTAAAATTGCCATAATTCTTTACACATAGAGAATGCTAAGAATCCTCCACCTGAAAGTATAGAACCCATTAAGTACATTGTTTTAACACTAACTTTATTAAACATTGCTCCTATAAATGGAGATGCTATAGCAGATACAACTGTACCTAATGTAAATATTAATGAGAATCCAGCTTGTGTAAATCCATATCCTGAATCAGGAGATAGGATGTAAGCCATAAATTGTGGTTGGATGTTTGCAGCAACTCCAAATGGTATAGCTTGTATAAGCATACATGCAACTACTATTAACCAACCAGTTGCGAATTTTTTACTTTTAGTGTTCATTGTATGATTTCTCCTTTGTTGTTGTTTTTTGTAAATAGACACATTAAAATGGATATAAATGTAAAATTTAAGGTTAAAATGAAATATATCCTAGAAAAAGGATATCATAAGTGATATATTAAAAACAAAGGAAGGTTGATGAACAAAATTGAAACTTGATTCAAGAATATTCAACAACTTCAATTAAAAATCAACTTTGATTAATTTATACTTAGTATGTTATTGTCAGATATACTATAAAATGGAGTCATAGTAATAAATAAAATATATAATAATATTAAGAAATCATAAAAGAATGAGCGAAAAAAAGGATGGTGAATAGGTTGAAAAATATTGCATTTGGTCAACTACTAGAAAAGTTACTTTATTTATCAAATCAAAAAAAGAGTACATTAGCAAAAGAGTTAGGATACGATATATCTTATATAAGTAAATGGATTAATGGGAGAAACCTACCAACTCAAAAAAGTATATCTAGTATATGTAAAATTACATCAGAGTTTATAGTTAAATCTTTAAATTCTACATCAAAGCAAGAACTTAAACACTACTTTGAAATAGAGGTAGAAGTAAAAGACGATACTGTATTAGCTCAATATATAGAAAGAAGTTTAAAAGAATCATATATGGTTACGGCACAAAAAAGTTCTTCTAATATATATAAGAATACACATTCTGAAGATAATTATAATAGTATGATGCATATAAACCCAAGGCTTAGAAAACAGTATTTAGCAAAGGATGCAATACTTCATATAAGTAAATCGAGTAAGCTAGATCTAATATTATCTGCAAACCTATATAGACTTAATGGAAATGATAAAGTTTCTATATCAGAAATGAAAACAGCGTTATATAGCATACAAAAAGACAAAGAAGTAAAAGCAAGAGTATTAACTGGGTTTGAAGGGAATCAAAATGATAAGGTACTAAATACACTACTTATAATTGACATGATAACAACATATCCTAATTTAGATTTTGAAGTATATAACTGTAATGTAGATAATAGTAACATTTTAGCTGTTATAAAGGATAGAATTTTCCATAGTGCCATATTTGCAAGTAATGGACAATGCTTATTTACAAATATGTCTAAAGAAAAGGCTATCATAGATGAAGTTTATTATAGTTTAGAAGAAATATTAAAAAATCAAGGTAAATTGCTTGTAGAGAAAGAAACTCCACTAGATTTATTAAAGAATAAAACTTATATACAATATATAATGGGGCAAGACTTAAAGTGGGTATTAGGAGTTATGAATGAATTCTTTATGCCATCTGATTTATTTATAGAAATTGCAGAAGATGTATTTGGAAATGACAAAGAGTTATTGCAAGAGTTGCGTCAAATAAATGCATTTTTACAAAATGTAACATATCAATCTAACATAAAGGTATTAATTTATGAAGCAAAACTAATGAAGTATATATCGACAGGAGAAATAACATTCTTTAATAAACCAGTAAAATTGACTTTAGAACAAATGGAGAGACATATAAAAAATATAGAAAAAATAATAAAAGAACATGAAAATATAGAAATTAAACTTATTGAAAATAGCTCCATAGAAGAATTTGATTCAGGTTTAAGTCCATCTATGTATTTATCTAAGAATCTAAAGTTAATAAAAACACATCCTATGGATGGGGTAAATGATTATGCAATTATTAAAGATAATGAATTCAAAAAAATATGCGATGAAGTATTTGATATTGTATGGAGTGAAAAAGAAAATATGCTAGTAAGTGAAAAAGAAGAAATTTTAGAAAAAATATCAAAAGCATTAGTTTACACTAGAATAATAAATGGTGAAATTAATTAATAATTTACTAGAAATTATATTGACGAATTTCAAAAATATTTGAATTTGTTGAAAAAAGAAAATAAAGGTCAAAATAATTTATTGACTTAAATAATAAAAAATTGATATTGTAGTAACTGTAAATAGGCACTAACAAAATCATTAATGATCCAATAATTTTATATAGTTAATCTTAAAAGTTTTATAATTTTTATTTAAATCTTAAAACTGCTATAGATATACCGTTATTATTTAATTAATAAAATACGTAAGAATAGTCAGTTTTTTGATGGAAAAATACAATGGATAAGATTAACTTTTATAAATTGTTGTATTTCTTAATGAATGTGAAGCCTATTTTTTTTGTATATTTTAAAGGGGGAGATATACAAAAAACAAATAAAAATCAAAATAAATATTTACAAGGAGAACATAAAAGATGCTACATCAGTTAGAAGTTGCAATAACAAAAGTATCTGAAGCTATATGGCCAGTATTCTTACCATTTATATTAGTTGTTGGCGCTACAATGGCTATAAGAACAATCTTCATGATACAAAAACAAGCTACAAAGCCTGCTAAATTACAAATGAAAAATGTAATCGGGCCAGCTTCTATATCTTTAGGGGCAATGATAGGTACAGGAGCAATAATAGGTGTTCTTGGTGCATTATCAAAATTATCAGCAAGTGGGCAAGCAAATATAGAAGCTATGGCTATATGGGCGTTAATAGGTTCATTAATAATGCTTCCTGTTTCATATTCTGAAACATTAAACTCAAAAATAATGGGGAAAACTCCAAAGGAGTATATATCTACTCTAATAAGCCCTAAATTAGGAATAACATATGCTGTATGTTTCGTTGCATTAGCAGTATTCGGATTTGGTGGATTCCAATTTAGTGGTATAGATTCAGTTTTTGCTACAGTATTAAATGATAAGTTTGGAATCGAATTATCATTAGTTCAAAGATATTTATTTATAGTTATACCAGTAATAGCGGTAGTTGCTGCATTAGTATTATCTAAAAAGCATGAGTTATTCATGGGAGCAATGACTTATATGATAGGAACAGCAGTTGCTGGATACTTCATATTCTTTACAATGTTTGTTCTTAAGACTTCTGATTACATACCTACTTTCTTTGGAAGTATGATAAAAGGTATGATGAATCCAGTTAATGCAATGATGGGTGTGCCATTAGGATTTATATTAGGTATGCAAAAGGTTATACAAACAGCAGAAACTGGTCTTGGAGCATTAGCAATGGCTGCTCAAGAATCTGACTCACAACCAAGAGAAGCAGCTATGATATCGTTATTACCAACAGCTGTAACAGTATTCGTTTCTATAGTTGTTACTTCATATATAGCTTCTTATGGAGTTGAGGTAGGAACTTTAGCATTAGTTGATGCTAATGGAAATGCAGCAGGTACTGTTGCAAGATTAGGTGGATACTTTGCTACTGCTGAGCATGTAGTTGGTATATTTGGATTAATTGTATTAGCAGCATTCACAGTATTATCAGCATTAACTACAATACTTGGATCTTACTACTACATGACAAAGTTATTTAAGCAAAATCCAGTTAACAAAAATATAGCAATATATTTAGTATTAATAATAGCTGCTGGTACTTTAGCAGTATTTGGAGCTAACGTGGTATTTGAAGCTGTTGACTTATTATTATTTGTACTTTCAGGAATAAACGTAACAGCACTAGCTATATTTACATTCAAACATTGGGAAGCTTACAAGTTAAGTGGATCAGTTAAAAAAGACAAAGTAGCTTAATGATATACTAATTATTTAAATAAGCTAAAAAGCTACTTGCTATATTAGTAAGTAGCTTTATATATATACATTAAAACTTGCCTGGTGAAGGGAGAAATACAATGACTAAAAAGATTTACTTCAATGGAACAGTGGTAACTGTTGATAAAAATGAATCAATAGCACAAGCTATATTAGTTGAAGAAGGAAAAATAAAAGCAGTAGGAAGTAATGAAGAAGTTCTTGCGTTAGCAGATGAAACTACTGAAAAAATAGACCTAGATGGGAAAACAATTCTTCCAGGGTTTATAGATCCTCATGGACATGTAGTTGCTGTAGCTCAAACTTTAATGATAGTAACATTAGGAGATGTAACTTCTAAGGAAGAACTATTATCTAGACTAAAAGAAGCCTTCGAAAGTGATCCTCCAACAGATGGAAACTGGTTAATAGGATTTGGATATGATAACACTAAATTTGAAGGTGGAGAACATCCAACTAAGTTTGACTTAGACCAAATAAGTACAGAAGTACCGATAACTGTTTCTCATGCATCAGGGCATTTATCAGCTGTAAACTCTAAAGCATTAGAATTATATGGATATGTAGGTGATGACTATATAGTTCCAGAAGGTGGAGTTGTAAGAACTGTATCACCTGACTCAAAAGAACCAAATGGAGTATTAGAAGAAAATGCTATATTAGATAGTGAAAAGAAAAAAGTTATAAAAGCTCCAGGATTCGAAGAAGTTTTAAAGGCTGTTGTTAAAGCTCAAAAGATATATGCATCATTAGGTATTACAACAACTCAAGATGCTTCAGTAGAAGAAGCTAATCATTATAATCATATATTAGGAGCATGTGCTCAAAATAATATGTTAATGATAGATATAGTTGGACTTGCTACTCAGCCATCAACAATGAATTTAATGAAAAATGAAGGAACTCCAAAGAGAGAATACTTCAATCATTATAAGTTAGCAGGAGCTAAGACTTGGTTAGATGGATCTCCACAAGGATTTACTGCTTGGTTAAGTAAGCCTTATCACGTTGTGCCAGAAGGTCAACCAGCTGATTACTGTGGATATGGAACTCAAACTGATGAAGTTGTAACTAATTACTTTGTTGATTGTATAAACTTAAATGTACAAGTTCATACTCATGTAAATGGTGATGAGGCTTGTGCTCAATTCTTAAGATGTTACAAAAAAGCTTTAGAAATAACAGGAAGTAAAGCAGATTTAAGACCTGTTATGGTTCACTGTCAAGCATTAAGAGAAGACCAATTAGATGATGTTAAAGAAATAGGTGCAATACCAACATTCTTCAATGATCATGTAAGATTCTGGGGAGATTTACACCATGATCAAGTATTTGGACCAGAAAGAGCTCAAAATATATCTCCAATAGGATGGGCGTTAGAGAAGGGTATAAAGTTTACGCTACACCAAGATCCACCAGTAAAAATGCCAAACCAAATAATAGCTATGCATACAGCTGTTAATAGAACTACAGAATCAGGAAGAGTATTAGGAGCGCATCAAAGAATATCAGTTATGGAAGCTATAAAAGCTGTAACTATAAATGGTGCATATCAATACTTCGAAGAAGATGTAAAAGGTAGTATAGAAGTTGGTAAATTAGCTGACTTAGTTATATTAGATAAAAACCCTCTTGAAGTTGATACTATGGAAATAGAAAACATAAAAGTATTAGAAACTATAAAAGAAGGTAAAACTATATTTGTTAAAGAAGCTGAATTACAAAACGCATAATATAAAAAATAGCGATGAGATATCTCATCGCTATTTTAAATTTTAAGCAAATTAAAAATTTTTTATAGCCTAAAAACTAATAAATAAACATTTTAACTAATACTTTTGTTTGATATTTATATTAAGTGGTTAATAATAATTAAGAGTATCTATTTTGTGTAGTAAAATATAAAATGAGACAGTAAGCATAAATATTTTCCAGGAAATTATATAAAATTACCATACTTATTTTAATTTTGATAAAAATAAACAAATAATGATTAAAAATAAAGTAAATTAATGATATAATTAAATCTTAAGACCTAAAGACAGAAAATGAATTTTTAATATGTTAAAATAGACAAATATAGATTAAGCAGGTGATAAAATGGAAAACAAATTTTTACCTATATGCAAGCAAGATATGATAGATAGAGGATGGGAACAACTAGATTTTGTTATAGTTACAGGAGATGCTTATGTTGACCACCATAGCTTTGGTACAGCTATAATATCTAGAGTATTAGAAAATGCAGGGTATAAAGTAGGAATAATAGCACAACCAGATTGGAAAAGTACTGATGATTTTATGAAGTTAGGAGAACCAAGGCTAGGTTTCTTAGTTAATTCAGGAAATATGGACTCGATGGTTAATCACTATTCAGTAAGTAAAAAGCGTAGAGACAAAGATATGTACTCTCCAGGTGGCAAAATGGGACTTAGACCTGATAGGGCAGTAATAGTTTATTGTAATAAAATTAGAGAAGCTTACAAAGATGCTAACATAGCAATTGGAGGGCTTGAAGCAAGTTTAAGAAGATTTGCCCATTATGATTATTGGGGAGATAAAGTAAGAAAGTCTATACTAATAGATAGTGGTGCAGATTTATTAGTTTATGGTATGAGTGAAAGACAAATAGTAGAAGTAGCTAATGCTTTAAATGATGGATTTGATCCTAAATATATAAGACATATAAATGGAACTTGTTATATAGCAGATAGTAAAGAAGAAATATATGATGATTATGTAGAGATACCATCATATAAAGATGTATGTTCAAGTAAAGAAGAATATGCAAAAGCATTTAAAATTCAATATGATGAGCAAGATCCATATAGAGGAAAAGTTATAATACAAAGACATGGTGATAAGTACTTAGTTCAAAATAAACCAGAACCACCATTAAATAGAGAAGAGCTAGATAAAGTTTATGCACTACCTTATGCTAAAGATTATCATCCTATATACAAAGAAATGGGTGGGATACCTGCTATAGAAGAAGTTAAATTTGGCATAGTAAGTTCAAGAGGTTGCTTTGGAAGCTGTTCATTCTGTGCGATAACATTCCATCAAGGTAGAGCAGTACAAAGTAGAAGCCATGAGTCTATACTAGATGAAGCTAAATATATAACAGAACTTCCAGATTTTAAAGGATATATACATGATGTTGGAGGACCTACAGCAAACTTTAGACATGAAGCATGTAAAAAGCAAATAACTAAAGGGGCGTGTAAGCATAGACAATGTTTACACCCAGATCCATGTAAGAACTTAAAAGTTGACCATACAGATTTCTTAGAATTATTGAGAAAAGTTAGAAATTTACCTAAGGTTAAGAAGGTATTCGTACGTTCAGGAATAAGATATGACTATGTAATGGCTGATAAAAACGATAAGTTCTTTAAAGAGCTTGTTGAACATCATGTTAGTGGGCAATTAAAAGTTGCTCCAGAGCATATAGCAGAAGAAGTTTTAGAACATATGCAAAAGCCAGCAGGAAATACTTATGATAAATTTAGAGAAAAATTCTTTAGATTAAGTGAAAGAGCTGGCAAAAAACAATATATTATACCTTATTTAATGTCGTCTCATCCAGGTTCAACATTAAATTCAGCTATAGAGCTTGCAGAGTACTTAAGAGACATTAAATATCAACCAGAGCAGGTACAAGATTTCTATCCAACTCCAGGGACATTATCAACTACGATGTTCTATACAGGAATAGATCCGTTAACTATGAAACCAGTATATGTTCCTAAGTCTAAACAAGAAAAGGCTATGCAAAGAGCATTACTTCAATATAGTGCTCCAAGAAACTATGATTTAGTGCATGCAGCATTAGTTGAAGCTGGAAGAGAAGATTTAATAGGATTTAATCCAAGATGTTTAATAAAACCAAGAGAAGCTAGAGGGTATTCAAATAGAAGCATGAATTCTAAAAATTCAAATAATAAGGTTTCAAGAGGAAGAAATTCTTCAAGAAATAATGAATCAAAATCTAGAGGTAAAAACGATAGAAATAATCAGTCAAGTAAAAAGTTTTCTAAAAGTTCTAAGCCTATGAAAAAGAAAAGAAGATAAATATATAAAGGATATGACATAAGTTCATATCCTTTTATTATCTTTATAGTATTTTATATAAATTAATGATAAAAGTTTATTGAAATATTGGAAATTTAAATTAATAGCAAAAAATGTAAAAAAAAGTCGATTAGTGTAACGAAATTTTATCTAAAACATATTATATTAAAGGACAAGCAAATAAGCTGTCCTAATTAAAAGGAGGTTAATATAATATGTGCAGAAATAATAATTGTGAATATTTCCAAAGAGACGATTTTGAGGATATAAGAGATGAAGTATGTGATATAGAAAGTAGATGCTGTGAAGGATTTGTTAAGGAACAATTTACTATAAGATCAACTGCTACACCTGCTGGAGTAGTTGTTTATGACTCATCTGATCCAGCTACTACACGTGCTACAATAAAGATTAGAAACTTATCAAGAACTGTAAGTATTAGAGTTCAAGCAAGTCCTATTGACATTGTCATAGCACCAAATCAAGAAGCGGTAATTTCAGTAGCTCAATTAAATGCTGTTGTAATTACAGCATTATCAACAACTATGACTGCAAGAGTATTACTATGCTTTGATTTACAATTTGACTCACTTGGAAATTAATGCTGTTATTTATTATCTAATAAAATAAATAAGTTACCTTAAGAATAAAATCAATAATTTCTTAAAGGCAGAGATTTTTCTCTGCCTTTTTTGTTTTTGTTATAAGCATAAAATATATTAATTATTTAATTAAAAGATTAAGTATTTATAAAAAATAACGTAAATAATAAAGGTATAAATATGGTTAAAAAATCGACTAACATTGACATTTTTTTTAGTAAGGGTTATACTAAAATTTGTGTTTAATTTAAATAAATATAAATGTATACATCTAAAATAGAGAGGTATAAGTATGAATAAAAGTAAACTTTCAATAAAAACTATAGTTGCTATAGGAATTGGAGCTGCTGTATTTATGATATTGGGAAGATTTGGTTCTATACCAAGTGGTATACCAAACACTAACATAGAAACAGCATATGCTTATCTAGCGTTAATGGCAGTAATTTATGGTCCTATAGCAGGATTTTTAATAGGGCTTATAGGACATGGATTAAAAGATTTAGTGTTTTATGGAATGCCTTGGTTTAGTTGGGTAATATCATCGGCTATAGTGGGTCTTATAATAGGTATAATGTATAAAAGAATAAAAGTAGATGAAGGAGATTTCTCCATTAAACAAATTATAATTTTTAATATAACTCAAATTGTAGCAAATATAATAGCTTGGTTTGTTGTAGCACCTACTTTAGATATAGTTATATATGCAGAACCTGCAAATAAGGTATACATACAAGGAGCTATAGGTGGAATATCAAACATGGTTACAATAGGTATATTAGGAACATTAATATTAAAAACATACTCTAAAACAAAAATAAAGAGCGGGAGTTTAAGAGTAGAAGAATAATAGGCGAAAGGAGGCATTTATGAAAAAGAAAATAATTGAGTTTAAAGACTTCAATTTTAAATACAGAGTTCAAGCTGAGCCAACATTAAAAAATATAAACTTGACTATTTATGAAGGTGAAAAAGTATTAATAGTAGGACCATCAGGTTCAGGTAAAAGTACTTTAGCACATTGCCTTAATGGGCTAGTACCATTTTTCTATAGTGGAGAGATGAGTGGAGAATTAAGAATAAATAATGAGGATATAAAAAATAAAAATATATTTGAATTATCTAAAGTAGTTGGGACTGTTCTTCAAGATCCAGACAGCCAGTTTATAGGTCTTACAGTAGGAGAAGATATAGCATTTAAACTAGAAAACTATTGTGTAGAGCAAAATGAAATGATAGATAGAGTTAACAAAGCTGCTAAGTTAGTTGATATAGATAAGGAATTAGAAGCATCACCATACAAATTATCTGGGGGTCAAAAACAAAGAGTAACTTTAGCTGGAGTAACAGTAGATGAAGTTAAAGTATTACTATTTGATGAGCCTTTAGCAAGCTTAGATCCTGCGACAGGGAAAAGTGCTATGGAACTTATAGATAGTATACAACAAAAAGAAAATAAAACAATGGTAATAATAGAGCATAGATTAGAAGATGTTCTTCATTGTAAAGTAGATAGAATAGTAGTTATGGACAAAGGATGTATAGTAGCAGATACTACTCCAAATGAACTCTTATCAACTAATATCTTAGAAGAAGTTGGGGTAAGAGAGCCTTTATATATAACTGCTTTAAAATACTCAGGTTGTGAGATAAGTAAAGACTTAAAACCTGAAAGTATAAATACATTAGATATAGAAAAGTGTAAAGATAAAGTCAATGACTGGTATGAGAATACTAAAAAAGAAGAATTTAAAACTAAAAACGACTATATATTAGAACTAGATAACATAAACTTCTCATATTCTCCTGAAAAACAAATACTTAAAGATGTATCTTTTAAGATAAGAAAAGGTGATATAGCAAGTATAGTAGGTAAAAATGGTGCAGGTAAATCTACTATATCAAAATTAATATGTGGTTTTTACAAACCTACTAGTGGAAGAATATTATTTGATGGGAAAGATATAAAAGATGAATCTATAAAAGAGCGTTCGGAAAAAATAGGATTTGTTATGCAAAATCCTAATCAAATGATATCTAAGACTATGGTATTTGATGAAGTAGCTTTTGGTTTAAAGATAAGAGGATATAATAAAGAAGAAATAAAAGAAAAAGTAGAAAATGTACTTAAAACTTGTGGACTTTATGGTTACAGAAATTGGCCCATATCAGCACTTAGTTTTGGTCAAAAGAAAAGAGTTACAATAGCATCTATATTAGTATTAAATCCAGAGGTAATAATACTAGATGAGCCTACAGCAGGACAAGACTTCAAGCATTATACAGAAATAATGGAATTTTTAGTAGAGTTAAATAAAAAGGGTGTTACTATAATTATGGTAACTCATGATATGCATCTTATGCTAGAATATACAAGTAATGTAGTAGTTTTATCAAATGGTCAAAAAATAGGTGATGATAAATCAACTAAGATATTAACAAATAAAGAGATAATAGAAAAAGCAAATTTAAAAGAAACATCACTACAAGAACTAGCTATAAAATGTAAAATAAAAGATTCTGTAGAATTTGTAAATAGATTTATTGATTATGATAGGAGGGTTAGAAACATATGAATACAGAAATGTTGTCATATATAAAGAAAGACTCACCTATTCATAGGTTAACTGGAGCTACAAAGTTAATATGTTTTTTACTTTGGACAATAGCGGCAATGATAACATATGATACAAGAGTTTTACTTGGACTTTTTATTGTTGGAATAGTAGTATTTAAAATGTCAAAAATTGAATTTAAAGAAGTATCTTTTGTGCTTTATTTTATATTATTTTTCTTACTACTAAACGCACTTTTAATATTTATATTTGCTCCATATCAAGGTGTAGAAATATATGGAAGTAGGACGGATTTACTTCACTTAATAGGCCCATATACAATAACAAAAGAACAACTATTTTATGAGTTAAATGTAGTATTGAAATACTTTGCAACAATACCTATGGCGCTTTTATTTATACTTACAACGGATCCAAGTGAATTTGCAGCATCATTAAATAAGCTTGGTGTAAGTTATAAAGCTGCATATACAGTATCAATCGCTCTTAGATATATACCAGATGTTCAAAGGGACTATAAGGATATATCTTTTGCTCAGCAAGCAAGAGGAATTGATTTATCAAAAAAAGAAAAGTTATCTAAAAGAATAAAAAATTCGGCAGCAATACTTATGCCCTTGATATTCTCTAGTTTAGAAAGAATAGATAAAATAAGTTTAGCTATGGAGCTAAGAGCTTTTGGAAATAACAAAAAACGTACTTGGTTTAATAGAAGAAAATTTGAAAAAAGAGATTATATATCTATACTAGTGTTAATAATAATTTTATTAATATCTATAGTTATGATTAAGGTCGATGGTTCGAGATTTTATAATCCTTTTATATAATATAAAATTGCCAGATATATACTATTTAAAATCCATAGATGATAGCCTATATGAAATTTCATATAGGCTATTTTATATTTGATAAATTATAATATAAATTAATTAGTTAAAATTACTAAATAGTGTTAAAATAGTACATAAGATAATCAAAATTGAAAGGAGTAAGACTATGATAAAAGAAAGAATCAATAAATTAAGAGCGTTAATGAACGACAAAGGGATATATGCTTACCTAATACCATCTTCAGATTATCACCAAAGTGAATATGTAGGTGATTACTTTAAATCAAGAGAATATATATCAGGATTTACAGGTTCAGCAGGTACAATAGTAATTACTCAAGATGAAGCAGGTTTATGGACAGATGGAAGATATTTCATACAAGCTGAAAATGAACTTAAAAATAGTACTATAAAGTTATTTAAAATGGGAGAAGAAGGTGTCACTACTATAGAAAAATATCTAATAGATAATATGAAAAAAGATTCAAAACTAGGTTTTGATGGTAAAGTAGTATGTGCAAAAGAAGGAAAAAATTTAAAAGATAAATTAGAATTTAAAAATATTGATATAGAATATAACTATGATTTAGTAGGTCAAATATGGGAAAATAGAACGGAATTACCAAAGGAAAAAGCTTTTTTATTAGATGTTAAATACACAGGAGAAAGTTTTTCAGAAAGATTAAAAAGAGTAAGAAATGCTATGAAAGAAAAAGAAGCAAGTGTGCATATCATAACAACATTAGATGATATAGCGTGGTTATTTAATATAAGAGGTGGAGATATAAAACACAATCCAGTAGTATTATCTTATACAGTTATAACTTTAGATGAAGTTTATTTATTTATAGATGAAGACAAATTAGATGAAACTATAAAAAATGAATTAAATAAAGAGAAAGTACAAGTTAAACCATACGACTCTATATATGAATTTGTTAAAACTATAGATGAAAAAGAAGTTGTGTTACTTGATTCAAATAAAGTAAATTATGCTATTTATAACAATATATCAAAATCTATTAGAAAGATAGATACACAAAATCCTACTATTATGTTTAAAGCAATAAAAAATGAAATAGAGCTAAAGAATATAAGAAATAGCCATATAAAAGATGGTGTAGCTTTCACTAAATTTATGTATTGGCTTAAAACTAATGTAGATAAAGAAGAAATAACTGAAATAAGTGCGGCTCAAAAACTAGAAGACTTAAGAAGAGAACAAGATAAATTTATAGAACCAAGTTTTAATACTATAGCTGCATATAGAGAACATGCTGCTATGATGCATTATAGCGCATCAGAAGAAAGCAACTATAAACTAGAACCAAGAGATTTATTCTTAATAGATTCAGGTGGGCAATATTATGATGGTACTACAGATATAACAAGAACTATAGCATTAGGTGAAATAACAAGAGATGCTAAGACTCATTTTACAAATGTGGTTAGAGGTATGATTAGATTATCTAAAGCTAAATTTTTATATGGATGCAGAGGGTATAATCTTGACATATTAGCTAGAGGTCCACTTTGGAATTTAGGAATAGATTATAAATGTGGAACAGGTCATGGTATAGGATTTGTACTAAATGTTCATGAAGCTCCAAATGGATTTAGATGGAGAGTAGTACCAGAAAGAGATGATAGTTGTGTGCTTGAAGAAGGTATGGTAACTACTAATGAACCAGGGGTATATATAGAAGGTTCTCATGGTATAAGAATAGAAAATGAAGTAGTTACAAGAAAAGCTGAGAAAAATGAATATGGTCAATTCATGGACTTTGAGGTTATAACTTTTGCGCCAATTGATTTAGATGCAGTAGATGCAAGTTTAATGTTAGAAGATGAAAAGAAATACTTAAACAATTATCACAAAGAAGTATTTGATAAAATATCACCATTCTTAAGTAAAGATGAGTGTGAGTGGTTAAGAAATTATACAAGGGAGATATAATAAGTGAGTAAGGTAAAAACTAATGTATGTAGAATACTAGACTCTAAAAAAATAAAATATAATATGTACTCTTATGAATTCAAAAAAGGAGAACATGTAGATGGAGTTGAAGTAGCTCAGAAGATAGGTAAAGATGTTAGCATAGTATATAAAACATTAGTAGCTATATCTCAAAGTAAAAACATATATGTATATGTTATACCTGTAAATGAACATTTAGACTTAAAAAAAGCAGCAAAAGTAGCTAACGAAAAAAGTATAGAGATGATTAATGTAAATGATATAAATAAGTTTACTGGATATATAAGGGGGGGATGTTCACCTATAGGTATGAAAAAACTTTATAAAACTTTTGTAAATGAAAGTGCAAAAGAACTTGATAACATTATAGTTAGCGCTGGTAAAATAGGTTACCAAGTAGAGATTTCACCAAAAGATTTAAAAGATATAATTAATTTAGAGTTTAGAGATATTATAAAATAAAAAAGAGGGTAAATACCCTCTTTTTTATTTTATATAAAAAATTATGTTTTTATAAAGTTAGGTAAATATAAATTTTACATCATAGCCATAAAGTAATCTATTGCTATATAAATCCCTGAAAGTCCTACTAAGCCGTATACTATTTTGCTTAAAGTATTTATATTACCAAATCTTCCTCCACCAGCACAAATTGCTGCAACTAAATCAAAATTAGCGATACTTACTAGACCCCAATTTATAGCACCAATAATAACTAGTATAAGAGCTATATCATATAACATATCCATAGTTATACCTCCAAAAAAATTATTTGTATATTATATGATTAACAAATAATTACATTTTATACATAATATTAAAATAATTAAAATATAAGCAATATATTGTTAAAATTTGTAAAAAATGATAAAGTCTAATTGTGTTACGAATATTAAAAATAAAAATGGGGTGTATGTTCGAGTGAGAGAAATTAAATCTCATAAAATTACAGAAGCAGTAAAAAAAATGTGTATAGATGCCAACATAAATTTAGGAGAGGATGTTGTATGCGCTATACATAAAAACTTAGAAAAAGAGGAAAGTGAATTAGGGAAGAATATATTACATGTACTTTTAGAAAACACAAAAGTAGCAAATGAAAAAAATATACCAATCTGTCAAGATACTGGTATGGCGGTGTTTTTTGTAAAAGTAGGTCAAGAAGTATTAGTAAGTGGAAGTACAATAGAAGTTGCTATAAATGAAGGGGTTAGACAAGGATATGAAGAAGGATACCTTAGGAAATCCGTAGTAGATCCTATAAATAGAATTAACACGAAAGATAATACTCCGGCTATAATACACTATGAAATGGTAAAAGGAAATAAAATAGAAATAGAATTTGCTCCTAAAGGTTTTGGTAGTGAAAATATGAGTAAAATGAAGATGTTAAAACCATCTGATGGGGTAAAGGGGATAAAAGAATTTATAATAAATACAGTATCAGAAGCTGGTCCGAATCCATGCCCACCTATAGTTGTAGGTGTTGGTGTAGGTGGAACTATAGATAAGTGTGCTCAAATATCAAAAAAAGCTTTACTTAGAAAGATTGGAGAATACAACAAAGATAAATTTATAGCAGAGTTAGAGAGGGAATTATTAACAGAAATCAATAAATTGGGAATAGGACCACAAGGTTTAGGTGGAAATACAACAGCTCTTTCTGTAAATATAGAAACATTTCCAACTCATATAGCGGGTCTTCCTGTTGTAGTAAACATAAACTGTCATGCTTCAAGGCATAAAAAAGTTATAATATAGGGGTGATTTATGATTAAATTAAATATGTCATTATCCGATGAAGAAATAATCAAGCTAAGATGTGGAGATGTAGTAAGTTTAAGTGGAACTATATATACTGCAAGGGATGCTGCTCATAAAAGACTTATTGAAACTATAGAAAGAAAAGAAAAAATGCCTTTTGATATATGCGGACAGGCTATATATTATGTTGGACCAACTCCAAATAAGCCAAATGAGGTGATAGGTTCAGCAGGGCCAACTACAAGTTATAGAATGGATGACTTAACTATTCCTCTATTAGAAAGGGGTCTTAAGGTTATGATTGGAAAAGGCAAAAGAAGTGAAGCTGTAATAGAAGGTATCAAAAAACATAAGGCTGTATACTTTGCGGCGATAGGTGGTGCAGGTGCTTATATATCAAATTCTATAAAATCTTGTGAAGTTATAGCTTATGATGATTTAGGTGCAGAGGCAATAAGAAGATTAGAAATAGAAGATTTGCAATTAATTGTAGCTATAGATAGTTATGGTGAAAATATATACGAAAAAGGTAGGAGACTTTATTGTAAAAGATAAAACACGGAGGTAGAATATGTCTAAAGATTATGCACAATTAGCTTTAAAAATGCACGAAGAAAACAAAGGGAAAATAAGTGTAGTAAGTAAGGTAAAAGTAGAGAATAGAGATGAATTAGCAGTAGCATACACTCCAGGTGTTGCCAGACCTTGTCAAGAAATACATAAAAATAAAGATGATGTTTATAGATATACATCAAAAGGGAATATTGTTGCGGTAGTTAGTGATGGAAGTGCTGTTTTAGGACTTGGGAATATAGGTGCAGAAGCATCTATACCTGTTATGGAGGGAAAAGCAATATTATTTAAAGAGTTTGCGAATGTAGATTCATTCCCTATATGTCTTAAAACAAATGATGTAGATGAAATAGTAAATACCGTAAAATTAATGGAGCCAGTATTTGGAGGAATAAACTTAGAGGATATAAGTTCTCCTAGATGTTTTGAAATAGAATCTAGATTAAAAAAAGAAATGGATATACCTGTATTTCATGATGATCAACATGGTACGGCTATAGTTGTTGCATCAGCTATAATAAACTATTCAAAATTATCTGGTAAAAATATCGAGGATTTAGAAATAGTAATAAACGGACCGGGAGCTGCAGGATTAGCTATAGGAAAGATACTATTAAGTATGAAGGTTAAGAATGTAATATTCTGTAATGAATATGGTGCTATAAATGAAGAAATGGACAATCTAAACTGGGCACAGAAAGATATGTTAGATATAACGAACATTAGAAATGAAAGAGGAACTTTAAAAGAAGTAATAAAAGGTAAAGACGTGTTTATAGGTGTATCTGCGCCAAACTTATTAGATAGAGAAGATATAAAAACTATGGCAGATAAGTCTATGGTTTTAGCTATGGCAAATCCAATACCTGAAATAATGCCAGATGAAGCTAAAGCAGGAGGGGCTCTTGTAGTTGGAACAGGAAGGTCAGATTTTCCTAATCAAGTAAACAATGTATTAGCATTTCCAGGTGTATTTAGAGGGGCATTAGATGTTAGGGCTAGTGATATAAACGAAGAAATGAAAATTGCGGCAGCTTATGCAATAGCAAATACAATAGGAAAAGAAGAAATATCTTCAGAAAATATAATACCAGATCCGTTCAATAAAGATGTTACTAATAATGTAGCAAATGCTGTTAAAAAAGCTGCTATAAAAACTAAAGTTAATAGAATCTAATAAAAAATGGAGTTTACAATTAAGTAAACTCCATTTTTTATATTTTTATTTTAAATATGTTCCATTTTCATTTTGATATATATAATCTTTTTTCATTAGTACTCCAAGAGCACGTTTAAAGTTTTTCTTACTGCTTTTAAATTCTTTTGATATATCTTCTGGAGAACTTTTATCATTAAAATTCATATGACCATCATTACTCTTTAAATAATCTATTATTTGAGACTCAAGAGAATCTAGTTCATTTTTTCTTTCTTGTCTAGGAGTAAGTCCTAACTTTCCATCTTCATAAATCTTTATAACTCTTAGATTTTCAAGTTTATCTCCATGTTTTAAATCTGTAAAGTATTCATTAGCAAGTATAACTGCAGCATATTTATTATCTACACATACCATAGCGCTATTATTAGTTTGGAATCCATAAACTATACCAGAAACTGTATCTCCTATATTATAACTGTGGTCTGTTGTTAATAAACTATCTATATCTGTCGTAGCAGCAAGCCTACCTGTTTTATCAAGATATATATTGAATAAATATCTATTCCCCTTTTCTAAATCGTAAGTTTTAGCTTTAAAAGGAACTAATATATCTTTTGGAAGTCCAATATCTATAAAGCTACCTATTTTAGTGTGAGCAACAACTTTTAAGTAGCATATTTCATCTACTTTACCTTTAGGAGGTATAAGTGTAGCTGTACGTCTACCTTCTGAATCTATATAGATAAATGCATTTACTACATCTCCAAGTTCTATTTTGTTATGTCCTATAAATCTTTTATGAAGTAAAATATCATCCTTTGAATTAGATGTTTTTCCATCTAAAAAATAACCAAAGCTTGTTTCTCTCTTAACTTCAAGTTTATTGAAATCACCTATTTTTATCAAGTTTTATCATCTCCTTAAATTTTGATTTAATATATACGATTAAAATAATTAAATACTATGCTTTTATTAAAATTAAAATATGTAAGTTTAATAGTGTATCTTAATATAATACCATAGAAAGCACACATGTTAAACAAAATATTACATATAACATATAAAGAACATGATGCAAAAACATTATTTTTATCGTATAATGAATTATTTAAAATTTGTCATTGTATATACTTAAAAATATTTTATGCAAATTTTAAATAAACTATTGAATAGATAGATAGAAATAAAGTACAATTGGTATATACCAAAATAAATATTACAACATAAAAAGAGTGGTGAAAAATATGGAAATAGTAGATAAAAATATTACCACTCCACTTCACATACAATTAAGTTCTATAATTAGAAAAATGATAGAAGATGGAGAATTAAAAGAAGGAGACGCTATAATACCTGAAAGAGAGCTTTGTTCTAGACAAAATGTAAGTCGCATGACTGTCAATAAGGCGATTATGGGTCTTGTAAGTGAAGGAATATTATATAGAGTACAAGGTAAAGGTACATTTGTTGCTAAGGAAAAGAAAAAATATGAGTTCTCAAATGTAAAAGGATTTACAGATGTAATGAAAGAAAAGGGTATAAACATAAGGACTGATATACTATCTTTTGAAATGGAAGTACCAAGTGACTTAATAAAAAATAAATTAAACATAAAAGATGAAAAGACTAATGTATATAAGGTAGTTAGACTAAGGTATACAGATGGAGAGCCATTTGGTATAGAAACTGTCTATCTGTCGGAGCAAATGTGCAAAGGTTTTACTAAAGGGATGTTAGATAATAATTCGTTATATAAAATGCTAAGTGAAAACTATAACTATAAGATAACAAAAGCTAGGCAGACTATGGAGCCAGTGATTTTATCAGAAGAAGAATCTAATATATTAGATACAGAAGAAGGATCATTAGCACTTAAGCTTCAAAGAAATTCATATAATACTGAAGGTAAGCCAATAGAATATACAATATCTATATTTAGAAGTGATAAGTATCAATATGAGTTAATATTAAGTGAGTAGGGGTGATAAGTATGAAATGTATAGTTAATGGAAAAATAGTTTTAGAAAATCAAATATTAGAAAATAAAGTACTAGTATTTAATGAGAAGATAATCAATATAGTTAATGAAGCACCAAAAGATTGTGAAATAATAGATGCCAATGGAAATTATGTATGTCCTGGATTAATAGATATACATATACATGGCAACATGGGAAAAGATACAATGGATGGCACTGATGATGCTATTTGTACGATAGCTAAATCCATAGCAAGACATGGTGTAAGTTCATTTTTACCAACAACAATGACTATGGATGAAAAGAGTATAACAAATGCCATAGACACTATAAAGAAATATATGGATAAAGATACTAAAGGGGCCCAAATTATAGGGACTCATTTGGAAGGGCCATTTATAAATAAAGATTATAAAGGAGCTCAAAATGAAAAATTTATAGTTGCTCCAACTTATGAATTTATAGAAAAATACAAGGATGTAATAAAGATAATAACTTATGCGCCAGAAAAAGATGTAGATATGGAATTTACAAAAAAAATTAAAGCTAACACAGACATAGTTTTATCAATAGGTCATAGTAAAGCTACGTATGATGAAGCAAAAGAAGCTATAAATATGGGAGCGAGTAATATAACACATACATTTAATGGAATGAGCGGACTAAATCATAGAAATCCTGGGGTTGTTGGAGCTGCTCTTACAACTAATGTATATTGTGAGGTAATAGCTGATGAGATACATATAATGAAGGATTTATTCCAATTTATCTTGAATAATAAAGGTGAAGATAAGATAATTCTTATAACGGATTCAATAGAAGCTGGTGGATTAGAAGATGGAGAATATTCTTTAGGTGGTCAAAAGGTCATTGTTAAAAGTAATCAAGCAAGGTTAGAAAGTGGAAGTTTGGCAGGAAGTGTTATGCCTCTTAATAAGATGGTTTACAATTTTATGAATAATACTAATTTAGATATGAGAAAAGTTATAAAATTAGCATCAATAAACCCTGCCAAATCAATAGGCATAGATAACAAAAAGGGTAGTATAGAAATAGGAAAGGATGCAGATATAGCTATATTTGATAAGGATATAAACTGTCATATGACTATAAACTGTGGAAAAGTAATATACAAAAAATAGATGAGGGGATAATTTATCATGAGAATATTAGTATGTAAAGATTACAATGAAATGAGTAAAAAAGCTGCACAAATGATAGCGAGTCAATTAACACTAAAGCCAGATTCTGTTTTAGGATTAGCTACAGGAAGTACTCCAATAGGAATGTATAAAGAATTAGTAAGTATGTATGAAGAAGGTCTTATAGACTTTTCTGAAGTTAAAACATTTAATTTAGATGAATACTTTGAACTTCCAAAATCTAATGAGCAAAGTTATGACTATTTTATGAGAGAAAATTTATTTAATCATATAAATATAAAAGAAGAAAATATACATATACCAAATGGTATGACTGATAATATAGAAAAAGAATGCAAAAACTATGATGAGGCTATTAAGGAAGCTGGAGGGGTAGATATACAAGTGTTAGGTATAGGTCACAATGCCCATATAGGATTTAATGAACCTACAATAAACTTTGAAAGAGGAACTCATCTAGTTAATTTAAAGGAAAGTACAATAGAAGCTAATGCAAGATTTTTTGATAGCATAGATGAGGTACCTAAAAAGGCTATAACTATGGGGACTGGTTCAATATTTAAGTCTAAAAAAATAATGCTTTTAGCATCAGGGGAAGGAAAAGCAGAAGCTATATACAATACAGTTTACGGAAAAGTTTTACCAGAAGTACCAGCATCAATATTACAATTTCATAATGATATAGTATTAATCTTAGATAAAGACTCAGCAAGTAAGTTAGATCAAAAAGATTATAAGTTAGTATAAAAAATAACACCTCATATGAGGTGTTATTTTTTATTAATTAAAATTATATTTTAAGTATTTATATTTCATTAAATGGTATAAAAAATTGTACAACTGGGTTTTAGATGATTATTTAACCAATAGAGAAATTTTTTAAACCTATACTAATTTTCATATGAATTTAAGTATTATAAATCTATATATGAATATTAGGTATCAATAATTTTATTTTTTGAAATTTGATTTTAAAAAGTTTTTAGGGGTAAGAATGGTAAGTAGCAATAATTTCCATTATTTTATAATGTTCTATTTAATAAAACTTTTATTTGAATCTTAATTAAATAAAGGGGGGAAAAATCTAATGAGCAAAAAAAATAATATTAAAAAGACATTTGTATTAGTAATTACAACAACAGTAACTATACAATCAATGATGGTAAATGTACTAGCAGATGAAATAGAGTCTAGTAATAAAGATACAACTGGAATTGGTTTGAATAAAGAAGAACATTTAGATCCAATTTCTATAGATAAAAAAAATGAGCCATCTACAGAAATTTCTAACACAGAAAGTATAGATACTAAAAATGAAATTAAAGATAATAATTTAAAAATTGAAAATAAACCTATAGTAAATAGCGATGCTAAATCTGTAGATGAAAAGGTTAAAGAAAGTAAAATAATTGATATTAAAGATATAAATTTAAAAAGAGCAATAAATAAACAGTTAAGAAAGAAAGATTTGGATGCAGATATAAGTAAGTCTGAATTAGAGTCATTAAAAAGATTAACTGTAATTGATTCAAAAATATCAGATTTAGAAGGACTGCAATATTGTGTGAATTTGACTTACTTATACTTAGATGGAGATCAAATAAATGATATAAGTCCTATAAAAAACTTATCTAAATTAACTATTTTGCACTTAAATAATAATCAAATAAGTGATATAAGTCCTATATCAAAATTAACTAATTTAGTTACTTTGAACTTAGCTAGAAATCAAATAAGTGATATAAGTCCTGTATTAAATTTAACTAATTTAGCTGATTTGGATTTAGCTAATAATCGAATAAGTGATATAAGTTATGTATCAAATTTAACTAAATTAACTAATTTATCTACTTTTGACTTAACTAATAACCAAATAAGCGATATAAGTCCTATATCAAATCTAACTAATTTAGTTACGTTGCGCTTAACTGAAAATCAAATAAGTGATATAAGCCCTTTATCAAAATTAACTAATTTAAATTATTTATATTTAAATCACAATCAAATAAGTGATATAGCTCCTTTGTCAAACTTAACTAAATTATATGGCTTGCATTTGTCTTACAATCACATAAGTGATATAAGTTCTATAGGAGGATTGACTAAATTAGCAGGATTATATTTAAGTGATAATGAGATAAATGACATAAACTCTTTAGAAAATTTGACTAATTTAGATTTTTTAAATTTAAATAATAATCAAATAAGTGATATAACTCCTTTATCAAATTTAACTAAATTAACTATCTTGCACTTAGCTAATAACCAAATAAGTGATATAAATATCTTAGAGAGATTATCTAAGTTAATTATTTTAGATTTAGCAGATAATAAGATAAGTGATATAAGTCCTATAGCTAATCTAAATAAACTGATTTTTTTAAAATTAAACAATGATCAAATAAGCAATATAACTCCTTTAGCTAGTTTGAACCATTTAAATTACTTACAATTAGATAACCAAAATATAAAATTAAAATCAAAAAAAGTAAAGCAATTGGGGTCAATAGAAATTGATGACATAATAGTAGATGAAAAAGGAAATAAAATAGAACCATCAAATATTTCTGAAAATGGATTATATAATAAAGATACTAACAAAATCTTATGGAAAGATATAAATGTTAATAGTGAAAATTACTCTTTTTCAAAGAATGTAAATATTGGTAAATGTAATGCTGAATTTTCAGGTAATGTAATTCAACCAATCGAACTTATAGTAAATAAAGCACCAACGATAAATGCAGAGAATAAAACAATAAAGGTTGGAGAAAAGTTTAATCCATTAACAGGAGTAACTGCTAATGATAAAGAAGATGGAAATATTACTGACAAAATTAAAGTAGTGGAAGATACAGTTAACACAAATAAGGTAGGTACTTACACAGTTAAATATGAAGTAACAGATAATGAAGGAGCAACAGCTACTAAAACAATTACAGTCACAGTAAAAAGTAATGATAAACCAGTAATAACTGGAGTTGATAATATAAGTATAAGAGAAGGAACGGAATTTGATCCAATGGCTGGAGTAACTGCTACAGATACTGAAGATGGTAATATAACTAAAGATATTAAAATAACAGGAAATGTAGATGTTAATAAGCCAGGTAAATATGAATTAATATATACGGTAACAGACAGTGATAGAAATACTACTACTGTAAAAAGAGTGATTATAGTTAATCCTAAAATGGTAGAAATAAATGCAGTGCCAACGATAAATGCAGAGAACAGGATAATAAATGTTGGAGAAAAGTTTAATCCATTAACAGGGGTAACTGCTAATGATAAAGAGGATGGCAATATTACTGATAAAATTAAAGTAGTGGAAGATACAGTTAACACAAATAAGATAGGTACTTACACAGTTAAATATGAAGTAACAGATAGTAAAGGAGCGACAGCTACTAAGACAATTACAGTTACAGTAAAAAGTAATGATAAACCAGTAATAACTGGAGCTGATAATGTAAGTATAAGAGAAGGAACGGAATTTGATCCAATGGCTGGAGTAACTGCTACAGATACTGAGGATGGTAATATAACTAAGGATATTAAGATAACAGGAAATGTAGATGTCAATAAGCCAGGTAAATATGAATTAATATATACGGTAACAGACAGTGATGGAAATACTACTACTGTAAAAAGGATAGTTACCGTTTTACTAGATTCTATTAAAAATGATACAAATAACAATCAGACTGAAAATAAATCAGAGTCAAATGAAAGTAGTGTAAGCTCAAATAGTATTGTAAGCGCGAATAAACCAAGTAGTTTACATCAACCTAATAAAATCGAGATAAACGATAATTTTAATCCTCAAACAGGAGATACAGGTAGTTTAGGATATATTGCTTTAGTACTAGTAGCATTATTAGGACTAGTTGTAAATAAAATAAAAAAAAATAAGGCTTAGTTAAGCCTTATTTTTTTTTATTTTAACCTAAATTATTTATGCGATTTTATTTTACATTAGTATAGGGTTTACAAATTTAAGGAAAATAGATGATATATATACTTTAAGAAAAATAAAAAATATAAAAGAGTTAAAATTTTTTAGATTATAAAAGTGAGTTAGAGATACTAAACTTTATGAATATTAATATAAACAAATGTAGAGGTGTTTTACATATAAAACCAGTAAAATACTTGATTTATATGTAATGCTTTAAAAATGAAAAAATTAAAAAAACTATTGAATTATATATAGAAGTTTTATATAATAAACTTTGATGTTTAGGTATTTTAAACAATATGTTTACTAAAAATATGAAAATTAGGAGGTGGAAAGATGGATATAGGTGAGAAAATAAAGAGAATGAGAATTGAAAAGCAATTGACTCAAGAAGAATTAGCTAATAGATGTGAATTATCAAAAGGATTTATATCTCAATTAGAAAATAATTTAACTTCACCATCCATAGCTACACTTATAGATATATTAGAAATATTAGGAACAAACTTGAGAGAATTTTTTAATGAAATAGATGATGAAAGAATTTGTTTTACAAAGGATGATATGTTTGAGACAGAAGATGAAGATCTTAAATATACATTTAAATGGTTAGTTCCAAATTCACAAAAAAATGAAATGGAGCCTGTAATAGTAACTCTAGAACCAGGCGGTAGGTATAAGGAAGAAAAGCCACATGAAGGTGAAGAGTTTGGCTATGTTCTTTCAGGAGCCATATACCTTCATATAGGAGATAAATATAATAAAGTAAGAAAAGGAGAGAGTTTTTACTTTAAGCCAAGAGCTAATCACTACATATCAAATGCAGGAAAAACTACTGCAAAAGTGATTTGGGTATCAACTCCTCCATCATTCTAGGAAAGAGGTGTTAATAATTGGGTGAAAATATAATTGAATTAAGAAATCTATCAAAACAATATGATGATTTAAAAGTTTTGGATGATTTATCTTTAGATATAAAGAAAAATGAATTTTTAACGTTACTAGGTCCAAGTGGATGTGGTAAGACTACAACGCTTAAAATAATAGCAGGGTTTGAGCAGGCAGATGAAGGTAGTGTATTATTTGAAGGAAAAGAGATTAATGAAATACCTCCATACCAAAGACCTGTAAATACAGTTTTCCAAAAATATGCATTGTTTCCTCATATGAATGTATATGAAAATATAGCATTTGGACTTAAGATAAAGAAAATGCCTAAAGATAAAATAGATGAAAAAGTAAAAGAAATGTTAAAATTAGTGGCATTAGAAGGAAAAGAAAATAGAAAGGTTGATTCACTAAGTGGAGGGCAACAACAAAGAATTGCTATTGCTAGAGCATTAGTAAATGAACCTAAATTATTATTATTAGATGAACCTTTAGGGGCGTTAGATTTAAAGCTAAGACAAGAGATGCAAATAGAATTAAAGAGAATGCAAAAGAAGTTGGGAATAACTTTTATATTTGTAACTCATGACCAAGAAGAAGCTCTTAGTATGTCAGATACTATAGTTGTAATGAACAAAGGTAAGATACAACAAATGGGAACACCAGAAGATATATATAATGAACCTAAAAATTCATTTGTTGCAAGATTTATAGGAGAAAGTAATATATTTGATGGAATTATGTTAGAAGATTATAAAGTTGAATTTTGCGGTAAAGTATTTGAATGCGTAGACAAAGGGTTTGAAAAAAATGAAAATATAGAAGTAGTAATAAGACCAGAAGATATAAAAATGGTAAATCCAGAGGATTCAATGTTAAAAGGGACAGTTACATCTAGTATATTTAAGGGTGTTCATTATGAAATAGAAGTTAAAGAAAATGATAGAAAATGGATTCTTCATAATACTAAAAATGCACAAGTTGGATCAGAATTAGGAATGGATATATATCCAGAAGATATCCATATAATGAGAAAAGAGCAAAATTAATTATGAAAAATAAAAAATCTATACTAGCATATCCATATATAGTATGGAGTGCAATATTTATTGTAATCCCTTTAATACTAGTATTTGTTTTTAGTTTTACTATAGAAACAGATAATGGTCGAGTGTTTTCTTTAGCTAACTACAAAGAATTGATGGACCCTATTTATTTTAAAGTATTTTTTAGATCGATAACATTAGCTGGAATATCTACAATTATATGTCTTTTAGTAGGATACCCAGTAGCATATTTAATATCAAAAGCAAATGTAAATAGAAGAGGAACATTAATATTATTATTTATACTTCCTATGTGGATGAACTTTTTATTAAGAACTTATGCATGGGTTGCTATACTTGGTAAAAATGGACTTTTAAACTATTTATTAGGAATATTTGGAATAGAACCTGTTAGCATATTATATACTAATGTAGCAATATTACTTGGAATGGTTTATAATTTCTTACCATTTATGGTTTTACCTATATATACATCTTTATCTAAGATGGATAATGATTTAATAAATGCTGCAAGAGATTTAGGAGCAAATAGTTTACAAGTATTTACCAAAGTGATATTCCCATTAAGTTTGCCAGGCGTAGTTTCTGGAATAACAATGGTATTTATGCCATCTGTAACAACATTTGCTATATCAAGATTACTTGGTGGTGGTAAATTTATGTTAATAGGTGATTTAATAGAACAACAATTTACTGTTGTAGGAGATTGGAACTTTGGTTCAGCAGTCTCTATATTTATGATGATAGTAATACTTATATCAATGGCAGTAATGTCTAAAGTTGATGATGAATCAGATAAAGAAGGCGGTGGGTTATTATTTTAAAGTTAAAGAAAGTAATATCTAATGTATATTTGTTTTTGGTATTCTTATTCTTATATGCACCAATATTTGCACTAGTTGTATTTTCATTTAATGATTCTAAATCAATGGCTCACTGGAGTGGATTTACGTTTAAGTGGTACCAAAGATTAATACATGATGAGAATATAATGAGTGCACTATACTACACTATAATAGTTGCTTTAATTTCATCTATAATAGCAACTATAGTAGGAACTATAAGTGCAATAGGAATACAAAAGATGAGAACAAGAGGAAGAAAGGTAATGTTAAATGTAAACTATCTTCCTATGCTAAACCCAGATATAGTAACAGCAGTAGCTCTAATGAGTTTATTTGCTTTTTTAAACATAGAGTTTGGTTTTACAACTATGTTATTAGCTCATATAATGTTTAGTATACCATATGTAATATTGTCGGTTCTGCCTAAGGTTAGGTCGATGCCACAAAACATAGAAGAAGCAGCAATGGACCTAGGTGCTACACCTATGTATGCACTTAGGAAAGTAATACTTCCTCAAATAAAACCAGGAATAATATCAGGATTTTTAATTGCATTTACGATGTCAATAGATGACTTTATAATTAGTTTCTTTAATACAGGAAATGGAGTTAGTAATCTTTCTATAGAAATATATGGTATGGCAAGAAGAGGTATAAAACCAGAAATAAATGCTTTATCTACTATAATGTTTACAGTAGTATTAATATTGCTTTTAATATCAAATAAAAAACAATCTATAGTAGCAGGGAGTGACAAATAGTGAAAATAAGAAAAAAGATAATATCGCTTTTAACTATAGGTATAATAAGTTCAGTAGCATTAACTGGATGTAAAAGTTCTACAGATTCTACAAAAGTACTTAATGTATACAATGTTGGGGATTATATAGACGAAGATCTTATAGCTAAGTTTGAAAAAGAAACTGGAATAGATGTATTATATGAGACTTATGATACAAATGAGATGATGTATCAGAAAGTTAAAAGTGGAAGTACTAATTATGACTTAGTTTTCCCTTCAGATTATATGGTTGAGAAAATGAGAAATGAGGACTTACTTCAAAAGATAGACTTTAAAAATATACCAAATATGAAATATATAGATAAGAGTTTTTTAAATCCAGTATATGATCCAGATAATGAGTACAGCGTACCATATATGTGGGGAACATTTGGAATATTATATAATAAGAAAATGGTAAAAGAGCCTGTTGATAGCTGGGACATATTATGGGATCCAAAATATAAAGGAAACATAATGATGTTTGACTCAGTTAGGGATACTATGGCAATAGCATTAAAAAAACTTGGATACAGTATGAATACTACAAATCCAAAAGAAATAGAAGAAGCAAAAGAACTTCTTATGAAGCAAAAAGATTTAGTTTTAGCATATGTTAATGATGAAGGTAAAGATAGATTATTAGGCGAAGAAGTTGCTATGGGAATAATTTATTCTGGAGATGCAGTTACCTTAATGGAACAAAATCCTAACTTAGCTTATGTAATACCAAAAGAGGGAACTAATAAATGGGTAGATGCTATGTGCATACCCAAAACAGCACAAAATAAGAAAGAAGCTGAAATGTTTATTAACTTTTTATTAGAACCTGAAAATGCTAAGCAAAATGCTGAATATATTGGATATTCTATACCTAATACGGGAGCAATAGAGCTATTAGATGAACAAACAACTGAAAATCCAGTTGCATATCCACCTAAAAAGTTACTGGATAAATGCGAGACATTTATAGATTTAGATGACAAAATAAAATTATATGATAGAGCTTGGATTGAGTTAAAATCAAAGTAAAAGAGTAGAGTATTCTACTCTTTTTTTTGAAAAGAAATTATACTTTATGTTAATTTATAAATAGATAAAACTTAATACATAATTCTTATTGTTTATATATAAAAATAGTTTCTTTTGTAGTTTGTTTTATAAACTCTTCCAGAACATTATTTATTATATCTCTTGATTCATAGAAGGCTTTATGCCCATCTTCTTCTAAATGAACTAAATAAGAGTTTTAAAGTCTTGATACTCCATATCCATTGTATCTAGATATATACCTAATGCATATAGCACCACCCATTGAATGTCCTATTAAAGTAATATAATTTGATTATAGTATTATATTATTAATTTAAAGAGACATATGTTAACTTAAAAACAAGAAGAGAGGTATGAGATTTATATAAATAAAAAAATAATAAAAACTATTGACTATATACGTTCAAGGTGGTATAGTTATACTTGTCCTTAAGAAAAGGGCAAAACAAAAAAGTAAGCGCCAATATAGTCGCTTAAAATGAACTTTGAAAATTAAACAGTAGGTTAATTTATATAACTGATTCTTAAAAGAATCGAAAACAAACCAAGCCAGATATTCAGATAATGATAGTCTGAGCAGGAAAACTTATATTTGAGAGTTTGATCCTGGCTCAGGATGAACGCTGGCGGCGTGCCTAACACATGCAAGTCGAGCGATTCTCTTCGGAGAAGAGCGGCGGACGGGTGAGTAACGCGTGGGTAACCTGCCCTGTACACACGGATAACATACCGAAAGGTATGCTAATACGAGATAATATGTTTTTATCGCATGGTAAAAACATCAAAGTTTTTGCGGTACAGGATGGACCCGCGTCTGATTAGCTAGTTGGTAAGGTAACGGCTTACCAAGGCGACGATCAGTAGCCGACCTGAGAGGGTGATCGGCCACATTGGAACTGAGACACGGTCCAAACTCCTACGGGAGGCAGCAGTGGGGAATATTGCACAATGGGCGAAAGCCTGATGCAGCAACGCCGCGTGAGCGATGAAGG
>NZ_JADOZQ010000018.1:0-34980 GCF_015669105.1 Romboutsia sp. D33t1_170424_H2
TTATGAGCTAAAGATATTGGAAGTGGCATTAACTCTTCTGTTTCATTACAAGCGAAACCAAACATTATACCTTGGTCCCCTGCTCCAACTTTTTCTATTTCATCTTCTGTTGTTTCACCTTCTCTATTTTCTAAGGCTTCATCAACACCCATAGCTATATCGCCTGATTGTTCATCTATTGTAGTTATTACTGCACAAGTATCACAGTCAAATCCATATTTAGCTCTATCATACCCTATTTCTCTTACTGTTTCTCTTACTAATTTAGGGATATCTACATATGTATTAGTACTTATTTCTCCTGCTACTAATACTAATCCAGTTGTAGTTGTTGTTTCACAAGCTACCCTTGCATGTGGATCTCTTTCTAATAATGCATCTAGTATAGAATCTGATATTTGGTCACAGATTTTATCTGGATGCCCTTCTGTTACTGATTCTGAAGTAAATAAATGTCTTGCCATTTTCATCTCACCTTTCGTTTATTTTTTTATATTATCCGCTGCTACAAGAGAAAGTTCTCTTAATATTTTACAAGCCACAACTGTAGATACATTCGTACTATCATAGTCAGGACTTAATTCAACTATATCTAAACCTACTATATTTATATTTGATTCCTTTAATATAGTAAATATTTCTCTAAATTCTCTATATGTTACTCCACCCGGTTCTGGAGTTCCTGTTCCAGGGAATATTGATGGATCTAAAACATCTAAATCAATAGTTATATAAATATTTTTTCCATCTAATTTATTTATTATATCTTTAAAAGTATTTATAGTTTCAACTTCCATATAGGTATGCTTATCTTTTAAAGCAAATTCAAACTCTTCTTTTGTACCAGATCTTATTCCAAATTGGAATATTCTATTGTCTCCAACTATATCCCATACTCTTTTTATTACAGTAGCATGTGAGTTTTCATTGTTGTTATATTCTTGCCTTAAATCTGTATGAGCATCAAAGTGAATTACAAATACATCATCATATTTTTCATGTACAGCTTTAAAAGCTGGAAGAGTAACTAGATGTTCTCCTCCTATCATAAAAGGTACCTTATTATCATTTACAATTTCTTTAGTTCCTATATATATTTCTTCTAAAACTTTATCTGTATTTCCTATACTTAATTCTAAATCCCCAATATCACATATTTTAAAATCCTCTAAATCTAAATCTAATATTGGACTATATGTTTCAAGTCCATAAAACTCAGGTCTCATAGCACTACTTGCAAATCTAGTTCCTGGTCTATTTGAAGTAGTTCCATCAAACCCTGCTCCAAATACTACTACATCTGCATCTTCATAGGAAGTTTCCATTCCCATAAATGTACTTATATGTGAAAATTTATTTATTTTCATTTAGCATATCCTTAACGTATTGAGGTAGCATAAATGCACCTTTATGTATATCACTATTGTAGTATTTAGTCTTTAAATTTAATTTTTCCCAATCATCTTTATTTTGATCTTTTATTGGATCAAACTTCTTAGATGCAAATCCAAATAACCAATGTCCTGATGGATAAGTTGGTATATGAGCTTGATAAACTTTTGCTATAGGAAATATCTTATTTATTTTTTCATTTGCTCTTTTCATTTCCTTAGCATTAAAATCAAAATATGGACTTTCATTCTGATTTACAAGTATACCTTCAGTAGTTAATATTCTGTAGCAATCATTGTAGAAATCTACTGAGAATAATCCTTCTCCTGGTCCTATTGGATCAGTTGAGTCTACTATTATTAAATCATAAGATGCATCTTTAGAATTTTTGACAAACGCTACACCATCTTCATAGTATAAATTTACTCTTTCATCATCTAATTTGCATGCACATATATCTATATACTTTCTAGACACATCCACAACCATTTTATCTATTTCAACCATATCTATTTTTTCTATTTGAGGATAACGAGTCAATTCTCTTACAGTACCTCCATCTCCTCCACCTATTACTAATACATTTTTAATATTCATATTAGTTGCCATAGGTACATGAACTATCATATCATGGTATATAAATTCATCTTTGTAATTTACCATCATAAGTCCATCTAATGTTAGAAACTTTCCAAACTCCTTGCTTTCAAATACATCTACCTGTTGAAAATCAGACTTATCACTAAATAAATGCTTATCTACTTTTATTGAAAAACGTACATTATCTGTCCATTCCTCTGTGTACCAAAGTTCCATAAAAGTTCCTCCTAATAATTCAAATTTATTTTAATTTTTATATTTATGTGTCCTATATTTATTTGTGGACTAATTTGTGTATTTTTTATTTATATGTTATAATATAGATTCAAATTTATTTTAATTTTATTTATTTTATTTAGGTATTTATTACTTATATAGCTTCTGGTTTATGAGTAATTTTACCTAAATCTTTTTTTGATAATTTTTGTATTTTAGCTGTTAATCCTCTTGGTATTTCTGTAGATTCACTTCTTTCTGCTTTTAAAAGCTCTTCTAATAGTTCAAAGCTCTTCCAAGGGTCTATATCTCCGCAAGTAAAGAAATCTGCTGCTGCATATCCGTATTCTGGCCATGTGTGTATTGTTAAATGAGATTCAGCTATTATAACTGCTCCTGATACTCCCCATGGGTTAAAATGATGGAAAACAGAATCTACTATTGTTGCTTTTGCATTTAATGCTGATTCATTCATAAACTTTTCTATAAGTTTAGGGTCTCTAAGTATTTCCTCATCACAATTGTAATATTCTACTAATATATGACGTCCAAGTGTCTCAAACTTCATCAATATCACTCTCCTATTTTAATCTTTTATAACTACTATAGTATTTAAACTTTTATCTTTCATGTCTGTTAAGTACGCATTATTTGCTTTTAGAGTTTTTATATATTCTATTATTTCTTTAGTTACAATCTCTCCTGGAGCTATTATTGGTATTCCTGGTGGATAAGCCATTATAGATTCTCCACAAACTCTATTTATACTTTCTTCCAAAATTACACTTTCCTTATTTTTATAAAAAGCATCTCTAGGTTTAAGTTTTATAATAGGGTTTATTTGCTTAATGTCTATATATTTAATTTTTTCATTTGACATGTTAGATTTTGAAATAGAATCTAAAGATTTTATAAGCTTATCTATATCTGACTTTGTTGTTCCTATTGATATTAGTGCTAGTATATTATAAATATCCCCTAGTTCAACTTGAACCTTATAATTTTTATACAATAAATCATAAACTTCAAATCCTGTTAAACCCAACCCTCTAACATTTATACAAAGTTTAGTCTCATCTATTGACTCTACACCATTATTTTCTAGCATTTCTGTAGAAATTATCTTAATACCCTTTATTTTATTTATCTTACATTTTGCATATCTAGATAAATTTAGTGCTTTTGATAATTGTGACTCTCCATTAGTTTCTAGATTTAATCTAGCCCCATCAATACTCGCCATTAATAAGTATGACGCTGATGTGGATTGAATCATATTTATAGTTTGTTGTACTCTATTCACATCTATATTTTTGCTATTTACTAAAAGTGCTGAAGCTTGCGTCAGTGCTCCTCCAGTTTTATGAATACTTACTGCAGACATATCAGCCTTTGCATTCATTGCTGAAATTGGTAAATCATTATTAAAATTAAAATGAGCACCATGAGCTTCATCTACTAATACTAATACGCCTTTACTGTGACATAATTTCACTATTTCTTCTATATCTGAGCATGCTCCATAGTATGTTGGATTTAGCAAAAATACTGCTTTTATATCTTTGTCTTTATCTAATGCATCCTTTATACAATTTAAACTAACATTTAAGCTAATCCCTAATGAATTATCAAACTCTGGCTGTATAAAAATTGGGTGTCCTCCAGAAAGTATAAGTGCATTTATAACTGATTTATGGATATTTCTTGGAATAAGTATCTTATCCCCTTGATTTATGGTACTTAAAATCATTATATGTATAGCACCCGTGGTACCATTGGTTATAAAAAACGCTTCATCTGCACCGTAAGCTTTAGCAAGCATACTTTGAGCATCTTTTATAATAGTTCTTGGGTTAGATACATTATCCATAAGTGGAGATGAATTTATATCCATTTTCATAATATCTTCTCCGAAATAATTATTAAGTACTTCTACACCTTGTGCTCTTACATGGCCTGGTACATCAAAACATGCTATATCCATTTTTGAATAATCTTTTAATGAATTTAATAATGGAGCCTTTTGGTAATCCTTAACGCATTTTTCAACATTAATTTCCATATGCCAACCTCCTTTCTATATTTCTATTCAATTATTTTTTTATTTAAGATTATTATTTTTACACTTAAAATTTACCTTTATTAAACTGACACCATTTATTATATTAACTTTTTTATTTTTTATCAAGACTTTTTTATTTTTTTATATCCTAGTATTTACAATACATATATGCATTTTTAATCCTTATTGTTAATATTAATTTTTTTATAGTTTAGTATTAGTAAATTTTTAAAAGTTTTAGTTTTTTACTTTTTTAATTTTTTATTTGTTTTATCAATACTTCAAGTTTATTTTTTTTAATATTTAAGTATATAATAACTAAACTTTTTTCAAAATATATAGTATTTAATATTTTTCTATTTATATACATTTCTATAAAAAAATTCAATTTCAGTATATAAGCATTAACGTAACATTATCCATTCCTTCTATGGTATTAATTAATAAAAAATAAATAAAGAGGCGAATAATAAATTTATTATTCGCCTCTTTATTTATTTAGTGTATATTTATATTAAGCTACTAACTTCTCAGATTCTTTATTGTACTTTTCTAAATCTATATCCTTTTCACTATTTGCTACTACAAGAGTACATACATTATCTCCCATAACATTTACAGTAGTTCTAAACATATCTATTATTCTTTCAACTCCCATTATTAAACCTATTCCTTCAAGTGGAAGTCCTACTGATTGTAAAACCATAGATAGCATTATCATACCAACACCTGGTACACCTGCTGTACCTATAGATGCAAGAGTTGCTGTTAATACTATAGTTATCATATCATTCATTCCTAAATCAATACCGTATATTTGAGCTATGAATAATGCTGCTATACCTTGCATTATAGCTGTTCCATCCATATTTATTGTAGCTCCCATAGGTATTGTAAACGATCTTGTTGACTTTCCTACACCTAGTTCTTCCATTATCTCTAAACTAACTGGTACAGATGCATTACTTGATGCTGTTGAGAATGTAACTACTGCTACTTGTGTAAATTTCTTTAAAAATGGTTTTATCTTTTGTCTAGTAAATAATTTAAATAATCCTCCATATACAACTACTACATGAACCAATAATCCAAGTAATACTACTAATACATACTTCATAAGACCTATCATAGCATCAGTTCCTACTGTTGCAAAAGTATTAGCAACTAGAGCAAATACACCATATGGGGCAAATAACATTATTATATTGACCATTTTCATACATACTTCATTAGCACTTTCAAATAAAACCTTTATAGGCTCTGCTTTTTTACCCACCACACTTATAGATATACCTATAAGCACTGCAAAGAATATAACTTGTAACATTTCACCACTGGCTAAAGCTTGTATTGGGTTGCTTGGTATTATATTTAATATAATATCTGTTATTGACTTACTTTCTCCTATTGCTACTGACCCCATTTCTACAGCTCCCATGCTTATACCGCTACCTGGCTTTAATACGTTTCCTAATATAAGAGAAACTATTATAGCTATTGCTGTTGTTCCTAGGTAAAATAGCATTGTCTTTCCACCAATTCTACCTAACTTCTTTACATCTCCCATAGATGCTATACCGCATATTAATGATACAAATACTAAAGGAACCACCATCATCTTTATAGCACTTGTAAACCCATTTCCAAATACTTTAAGTATCCCATTTAATAATAATGTATCTTTTATAAATCCTGTTGGTAATTGTTTTACTATTAATCCGAATATAAATCCAAGTAATAATCCTAATAAGATTTTACTAGTTAATGTAAGTTTTTTCTTCATTTAAAATTTCCTTCCTCTCGAACTTTTTTAACTTTCTATATGCTTATTATACACAATTTCCGTCCAATTGTACATTAAAAATTAAAGTACCATTTGATTATGACATTATTTTTTTTATTTTTTTAAAGTTATTTTATCTCATATATATATATTAAACCTATATTTTTTAAATTAACTTTATTTTATTTGGTTACACAATTCAAATTCGTTATTTTATATAGTAGATATTTTTTTATTAAGTATCTTTTAATTTTTACTTATTATTTCATCCTATATTTTAAAATTTTATTTTATAAATTAAACAAAAAATAGAATAAGGGTTTATAAACCCTTATTCTATTTTTTAGAAAAATTTTTAATTTTTAATTATTTTTAGTTATAAATTTATATTTTTACATAGTTAAAAAGGTAATATTTCCTCGATAGTCTCTCCTTTAGAGTTTTCTTTTTCAAATATGTCATTTGAAACAAAGTATCCTTGTGTAGGATCATTCTTTTTGTTATCTAAAAATTTAAAACTACTTGCAAGTACATTAGTATATGTTTTATTTACTCCATCTTTTGTCTTATATTTTTTAACTCTAATTTGACCTTCTATACCAATTCTTCTTCCTTTGAATACATATTTACAAAATATTTCTGCTTGTCTACCCCAAATCTCTACCGGTATAAAATCTACATCTCGTACTCCTTCTTTATTGGTATAATTTCTACTAATTGCTATTGTAAATTTGGATTTTGATCTTTGACCTATATATTCAATTTCTGGATTTTGAGTTAATCTTCCAACTAAAATAACATTATTCATAGCTTCTCTTCCTTTTTTACGTATTTTAGTTGAATTATATACACATAATGGTATATTTATACATTTTTATATTTATATAGAAATATTATTATTTTATATTAATTATTTTAAAATCTTTAGGAGGAATAATTAAATTTATTGTATCAGCTTCTTTTTCAATTAAGTTTAATTCTACCTGGATATCTTTAATTAAATCTATCCCTCTTGCCTCTTTTCCTAAGTTTAGCTCTATACATTCTTCATTGTCTGATTTATTTATTATAATTAATATTTTTTCATCACTTGTATATCTTATATATGAAAATACAGCATCATTTTTCGTGTTTATAAACTCAGTTTCCCCTCGTAATAAAGCTTTATATTTATTTCTTATAATTGTAAGGCTTTTGTAAAACTCAATCATATTCTTATCCTCATGCTTCCAAGGATAGGTTCTTCTGTTATCTGGATCTGTTTTTCCACAAAGTCCTGCTTCATCTCCATAATATATATATGGAACTCCTTCAAAGGTCATTTGTATTGCTACTGCAATCTTTAATAATTTATTATCTTCGTTAAGTTCTGTTTTAATTCTTGTGACATCATGGCTCCCTAATAGGTTTAAATTAGACTTAAAGGCTTCCTTTGGATAATTTTCCTTTATTTCTAAAAATTTATTATTAAGTTGATTTGATGAAATTACTCCTTTAAGAAATTCTAATATATTTTTTCTAAATGGATATCCCATTACAGAATCAAGTTCTTTACCTAAAAGATATCCCCTTCTTTTATTGTAACTAATTTTATTAGATGCATCTTCCCATACTTCTCCTACTAAAACAGCTTCACTATCTATATTCTTAAGTTTTAACTTAAATTCTTTTATAAATTCCGATGGTAACTCATCACATACATCTAATCTCCAACCTTTAACACCCATACTGGTCCATTTATTTATAACACTATCATCATCATTTATTATATAATTCATATAAGTTTCATTAAGCTCATTAACATTTGGAAGATCCTTTACTCCCCACCAAGACTCATATTCGTCGCTATTCTCTTTAAATCTGTACCAATCCCTATATTTTGAATGGTTTGATTGGTATGCACCTACTTCATTGTAATTATTATATTTATTAAAGTACTTACTATCTGCCCCAGTATGACTAAATACTCCATCTAATATAATATTTATTCCCTTGCTTTTAGCTTTATCAATTAATTCCTTAAATATTTCTTCATCTCCAAACATGGAATCAATCTTTTTGTAGTCTCCTGTATCATACTTGTGATTACTAGATGCCTCAAAAACTGGGCTTAGGTATATAATACTTACACCCAGTTTTTTAAGATATCCTAATTTATCAATTATTCCTTTTAGATTTCCACCATGGAAATCCCATCTTATTATATCTCCTTGTTCATCTTTTATATACATAGGGGCATCATCCCAAGTGCCATATAAAAAGCTATTTTTCTTTGGATTATTAATCTTCTTATTTCTATTCCCATTATTAAATCTATCTATAAATATATGATATAATATCCCTTCTTTATACCAAGTAGGTGCATTATACTCATCATATACTGTTATTTGATATTTGTTTATATTATTATATTGGTATTCTATACAACTTCCATCTTCTATATTTTTTCCATAGTATATTACTTTAATTTCTCCTTCTATTTCAACTTCTACTTTAAAGTAATAAAAATATAAACCTATTTCATTAAATCCACTAAATTCACCATTATAGTATTTTTTATTCTCTTTTATCAAACTTATTTTATCTATTTCTACATCTTCCTTTAAAATTACCCAGGAAATGTCTTTTACATTATAATTTTCATTAACTTTAACTGTTATTCTAAACTCTTGGTTTAATTTTAAAGCACCAAAAGGAGCTTTATCTTCCCAGGAATTATAAGTTATTATATTTCCCATTTATCTAGCACCCCCTAAACCAAATGTCTTTTGCATATTCAGATATAGTTCTATCACTAGAGAAAATACCTGAATTAGCTATATTAATTAGACACATTTTACTCCACTTTTCTTTATCCCTATATAAAGTATCTATCTTGCTTTGGGCCTCTATATAATTTTCAAAATCTCTTAGTACAAAATATTCATCATTATATGTTATTAATGAATCATATATAACCCTACCTTCTTTTGATATATTTGGAATAAATCCATTTACCAGATCGTCTACAACTCGCTTTATTTTAAAATTAGAGTTATATAGATCTAAAGATGAGTATCCTCCATATTTATTGTAATTTAATACTTGAGATGCTTTAAGTCCAAATATAACGATATTTTCTTCACCTACTTGATCATATATCTCTACATTTGCACCATCTAATGTTGCTAAAGTTATTGCCCCATTCATCATAAATTTCATATTTCCAGTTCCTGATGCTTCTTTTGTAGCTGTTGATATTTGCTCACTAACATCTGTTGATGGAATTATTTTTTCAGCTAAAGACACGCCGTAATTCTCTATAAATACTACTTTTATCTTGTTATTTATGCTTTTATCATTATTTATTTTTTCAGCCACAGAGTTTATCAACTTTATTATACATTTAGCCAAGTGATATCCTGGTGCTGCCTTTGCACCAAATATAAATGTTCTTGGTACAATGTCAAGTTCTGGATTTTCTAATAACTCATGATATAAGTGTAAAATATGAAGTACATTTAATAGCTGTCTCTTATACGCATGTAATCTTTTTATTTGTACATCATAGATTGATTCTGGATTTATGCATATACCATATTCTTCAGCTATAAAATTAGCAAGTTTAGTTTTATTTTTTATCTTAATACACTCTAATTTCTTTAAAAAATTTCTGTTTTCTTTATAATCTTCTAACCTTTTTAATTCTTCTGTATCTTTTTTCCATATATTACCTATATGCTCTGTTATCAAGTTGCTAAGGTCTTCGTTACAACTTATAAGCCATCTTCTATGAGCTATGCCATTAGTCTTATTGTTAAATTTACCTGGATCATCTTCATAAAAATCACTTAGAACTTCTTTCTTTAATATTTCTGTATGAAGCTTTGCAACTCCATTTACACTATAACTCCCTATTATAGATAGATTAGCCATGTTTATGTTATTATCACATATTATACTCATTCTTCTTATTTTTTCATTATCATTATACTTATGATTCAGATATTCTACATATCTCTTATTTATTTCTTCTATTATCATATAAATTCTAGGTAATAGCTCTTTCATCATATCTACAGGCCATTTTTCCATAGCTTCTGCCATTATTGTATGATTCGTATAGGATATAGTATTTTTTGTTATATCAAAAGCTTCTTCCCAAGATAATCCCTCTTCATCTAGTAAAATTCTCATAAGTTCTGGTATGCATAATGTTGGATGTGTATCATTTATATGAATTGCTATATGTTTTGGAAAATCTAGTATATCAAACTTATTTTTTCTATATTTATTTATTATATCTTGTATTCCTGAACTTACTAAAAAGTATTCTTGCTTTAATCTTAAAAGTTTTCCTGCATGATTTGAGTCGTTTGGATATAAAACTTGAGATATTTCTTCTGTGTAGTATTTATATTTTAAGGCTTGCTCATAGCTACCAGTAAAAGTATTTGCATATAATGTATTAATTCCAAAATCTCTATTTAAGATTTCTGCTTTAAATAATCTTAATGTATTTATGCAATCATTATCATATCCTATTATTGGTATGTCATATGGCATAGCCATAACTGGTATATAACCATGATGTTTTGCTTTAAGTCTTCCATTGTCTTCTTCTAAATAAACCTCTCCACCAAATTTAACAACTACAGCTTTATTTGGTCTAATACTTTCCCAAGAGTATTGTTCATGTAAAAGCCAGTTATCAGGTACTTCTACTTGATATCCATTAATAAATTTTTGCTCAAATAAACCATACTTATATCTTATACCGTATCCATGACCACTTATATTAAGCGATGCCATTGAGTCTAGAAAACAAGCTGCTAACCTTCCAAGACCACCATTTCCTAAAGCTGGATCTTTTTCTGCACATATTAAATCATCTAAATCTATTCCCATATCCTCTAGACCTTCTTTTATCACTTCTTCTATTTGTAAATTTAATAAATTGGATTTTAATTGTCTACCTATTAAAAACTCTATACTAAAATAATAAACTTCTTTGTTAGTACTAAGTCTATTATCTACCCAATACTTAGCTATTATATCTTTTATAACGCTGCTTAAAACTATTTGAAGTTGTTCATTTGTAGCTTCATTTATAGAGTGTGCATAGATGCTATATATTTTTGAATTAAACATTTCTTTAAATTCTTGTTTTGTAATTCTGACCATAGAATCTCCCCTTTAATTCTGAGTATCTTTATAAGTCTTTATATACTCTTTAGCTGACTTTTCCCAGCTACTATCGGTATTCATTGCATTTATAACTAACCTTCTCCATTTTTCTTTATCATTATAAGTTCTTACAGCCTCTTGTATACAAAAAAGCATTTCATGTGCATTATAGTTTTTAAAACTAAATCCATTTCCTTCTCCAGTATATTTATTATATGGATTAACTGTATCCTTAAGTCCCCCAGTTTCCCTAACTATCGGTAATGTTCCATATCTCATAGCTAACATTTGACCTATACCACAAGGTTCAAATAAAGATGGCATTAAAAACATATCACTTCCTGCATATATTTGTTGAGCAAGAGAGCTATTAAATATTATTCTAGCTGAAACTTTTTTAGGATATTTTGAATCATAGTAATTAAACATAGATTGATATTGATGTTCTCCTGTTCCTAGTACCACTATTTGAAGTTTTTCCCTAAGTATTTCAGGCATAATATAAGATATTAAATCAAAACCTTTTTGTGATACTAATCTTGATACTATACCTATAAGAGGTATCTCTTCATTTACCTCAAGACCTAATATTTCCTGTAGTCTTAATTTATTTTTTACCTTATTATCTATGCTATTTATATCGTATCTAAAAAATAATTCATTATCTGTTGAAGGATTATTTAAGTCATAATCTATTCCATTAAGTATACCTTTTAATTTGTGATTATTTGATAAAAGCAATCCATCTAAGCCATATCCATAGTACTTTGTTTGTATTTCACTTGAGTAAGTTGGACTCACAGTAGTAACTTTATCACTAAATACTATTCCCGCCTTCATAAAGTTAACTCCACCGTAATATTCTACATCCCCATTATCTAAATAGGATTGTGGAAGTCCTAATACATCTGGTAATACTTTATTTGAAAATACACCTTGGTATTGAAGATTATGGATAGTATATATAGTTTTGATATTTCTATATTTTTCTAAATGACTATATTTTTCTTTTAATATTAATGGTATCATTCCAGTATGCCAATCGTTCATATGAATTACATCTGGGTAAAAATCAATTATAGACATAGATTCTAGTACCGCATTGCTAAAGAAAGTATATCTTTCTGCATCATCATCATATCCATATAAGTATGCAATTTCACCTTCACGTTTAAAATAGTATTCATTGTCTATGAAATAAAATTTAATTCCATCTAGCTCCATTTCTAAAAGTCCACAGTATTGATTTCTCCATCCAACTTCTACATTAAATACTGCTACCTCTTTTAATTTCTCTTTCAGATAATTAGGTATAGTTGAATACTTAGGTAGTATTACTCTAATGTCTACCCCTTCTTTTTTTAATGCTTTTGGAAGGGCATAGGATACATCTCCTAATCCCCCTGTTTTTGCAAATGGCCAACATTCTGACGTAACATAAAGAACTTTCACTAACTACTTCCCCCTTAAATTAGATACTTATATTCTTTTCTATAACTATAGGATAATTTTCATCACCTTTTAATTCTCTACCTTTTGATAAAACTATGTTTTTATCAAATATCACATTTTCTAATTTACTATTCTCCCCTATGACACAATTTTGCATTATTATAGAATTTTCTATATTAACACCTTTTTCTATATGAACTTTTCTAAATATAATACTATTTTTTACATTTCCTTCAATTAAGCATCCACTTGCAATAAAAGAATTTTCTACATTAGCACTATCAGTATATATAGTTGGAGCTTCATTTTTTTCCTTAGTTAATATTTTTCTATCTGAATAAAGCAATTCCTTAGCTATATTTATATCTAATAAGTCCTTGCTTGTTTCAAAATATGATTTTACAGATTTTACACATTTTAGATATCCAGCATATTTAAATCCCCCTACTTTTTTATGTTTTACCACATCAAATATATAATCTTCTAAATACATGAAATCTCCTGTATTTGTTAGGTTCTCTATTATATGTATAAAATCTAATCTTTTCATAATATACATTTCCATGTATATATTAGCCTTATTAAATGCCCCTATATTAGTACCCATATTTAATACATCATTATTATCATTTAAGGTTAATGTTATATTGCCTTTAAAATCTTCTCTTGCATTGTCAATTTCTTTATATATAAGCGTTATATAATTATTAGATTCTTTGTGATACTTTAAAACCTCTAAATAATCGATATTACATATCATGTAACCTGGAGAAACTAATACATAATCCTCTTCACTTCTTTTAATATACTCTATATTACATAATAAATTATATATATCTCCATCTCTATACGGATACATATTTTGATGTTCCGTATGTTCTGGACTAAATATAGATAATCCACCTTTCTTTCTACTTAAATCCCAGTCTTTTCCACTATCTATGTGATCTGTCAAAGACCTATATTTTTCTTTCGCAAATATACCTATATTTGTTATGCCTGAATTTACCATATTAGATAAAGTGAAATCTATAATTCTATATCTTCCACCAATAGGTGTAGATGCTATTGGTCTAGCATAATTTAATTTACTTATATTTGGATCTCCCTTTTTATTTAAATTTATTATCCCCATACATTTATTTCTCATTATTACATCACCCCTTCTGAAATTAGCTCTTCATCAACAATATCATACTCAGAAATAACATTTATCTTTTCACATTCTCTTATAATTACATTATCTTTTATTACTGCACCTTCACCTATCATAGCTTTTTCTATAACCACATTCTTTCCTATTGTGACATTTGGCATTATCACAGAGTCTGATATATTGCTATTTTCACCTATAGTAACGCCATGGGATAATACAGAACTCTTAACATCTCCTAGCACAACACACCCATCAGCTACTAATGATTCATTTATGTTAGAATTTTTACCAATATATTGCGGTGGCATTGCCATTGTATTAGTATATATTTTCCATTTTGGATCTTGTAAATTTAATACCTCTTTTGATCTTATAAGGTCCATATTAGCTTCCCATAAACTTTCTATAGTACCTACATCTCTCCAATATCCTTTAAATGGATATGCAAACATATCTACTTTATCCTCTAACATTTTTGGTATTAAATCTTTGCCAAAATCATCATAGTTTAAATTTTCTTTCTCTGATTTTATAAAGTATTTTCTTAACATCTTCCATTCAAATATATATACACCCATAGATGCTAAGTTACTTTTTGGATTTTTAGGTTTTTCTTCAAATTCATATATACTTCCATCTTCTTTAGTATTCATTATTCCAAATCTAGATGCCTCATCCCACCCCACTTCTATTACAGCTATTGTGGCTTTTGATTTCTTTTCGATATGATAATTTAACATTTTGTTGTAGTCCATTTTATATATGTGATCCCCAGATAATATAAGTATATATTCTGGATTATAATCATCTATAAAGCTCATATTTTGATGTATTGCATGAGCTGTTCCTCTATACCAACTTCCTTCTTTCTCATTCATATATGGAGGCAATATATATACTCCTCCATTTATTCTATCTAAGTCCCAATGACTACCTATACCTATGTGTGAATTTAGTATTAATGGTCTATATTGAGTCAAAACTCCAACAGTATCTATTCCTGAATTTGTACAATTACTTAATACAAAATCTATTATTCTATATTTTCCACCAAAAGAAACTGCAGGTTTTGCAATTCTTTTTGTAAACACTCCTAATCTTGATCCTTGTCCCCCTGCTAAAATCATAGCTAAAATATCTTTTTTCAATGGCTTTTCCCCCTAATTTATAATTTTTTCTTTTTTACTAATATCTTGCTATTATTTATACGTTTTATATCTTGACTTAACCCACCGATTAATATCTTTTTCCCCTTATCCATCTCATATTTAATTTTTTTAAGATTTTTTCCTTTTATAAAGGTTGCCCCTAATGGTGGTACTTTTATTTTTATGTGATGTTCTTTGTTGTGCCATTTTGAATTTATTGAGAAAAGTTCTGAACCTTTCATTGTTTGACCAGAACCTCCATAGATTACATCATCTGAGTTGAAAACTTCTTCATATGTACCTTCATACGGTACTCCAACTTTATAATCGTAATGCACTATAGGTGTGAAATTTATTACAGCTATAATAAAATCTTCTACTTTTTTACCTTTTCTCATAAGTACTACTATGCTTTGTTCATTGTTATGCGGATCTATAAAATCAAATCCTTTATGACTATTATCAATTTCATATAAAGCTTTTTCATTTTTATATAAATGATTAAGTTTCTTTACATATTCTTTAATTTTTTTGTGTTGATCTCGCTCTAACAATTCCCATTCAAGCCCATATGCATACCTCCATTCTATATCTTGAGCGAATTCATTTCCCATAAACAATAATTTTTTTCCTGGATGTATCATGTAATATGCATATAGAGTTCTTAAGCCTGCAAATTTTTTCCACTCATCTCCAGGCATTTTATCTAAAAGAGATTTCTTTCCATGAACTACTTCATCATGAGATAGAGGAAGTATAAAATTTTCTGAAAAAGCATACATAAAAGAAAATGTTATAAGCTCGTGATGATATTTTCTATATATAGGGTCCATTTCCATATATTTTAATGTGTCGTTCATCCATCCCATATTCCATTTATATGTAAAACCTAGTGATCCTTTATAGGTAGGTCCTGTAACCATAGGCCAAGCAGTTGATTCTTCTGCTATTATCAAAGGATTGTCTACATTTTCATAAATAATCTTTGTGAATTCTTTAATAAATTCTATTGCCTCTAAATTTTCTCTTCCACCATATTTATTAGGCTTCCACTGGCCTATATCATAATCTAGGTATAGCATGCTTGATACAGCATCAACTCTTATACCATCTATATGAAATTCTTTAAACCAATATAATGCATTAGATATTAAAAAGCTCTTTACTTCTGGCTTTCCCAAATCAAAATGTGCAGTGCCCCATCCTATATTTTCAGCTTTTAACGGTTCTTCATACTCATATTGAGCCGACCCATCAAATTTATATAGACCATGATCATCTTTACAAAAATGACTATATGCAAAATCTAATATAACTCCAATTTGATTTTGATGGCATCTATCTATAAACTTTTTAAATTCTTCTGGTGGTCCGTATCTACTTGTGCTACTATAATAACCTGTTGTTTGATATCCCCAAGATTCATCTAATGGATGTTCTGTTATTGGTAAAATTTCTATATGGGTATATCCCATATCTTTTACATAGTCTACTAGTTCATATAATTCTTTATAATCAAAAAACTCTCCATCCCATTTTCTTTTCCATGAACCTAAATGTACCTCATATATATTTATTGGAATTTCATTAGTATTTTGTTTTTTTCGTTGTATATTCCAATTTTTATCATTCCATTTATAATCATCTTCTTTATATACAATAGATGCTGTATTTGGCCTTTTCTCTGAGAATCTAGAATACGGATCTGATTTTAGTTTTTTACTTCCATCAGCTCCTATTATATGGTATTTATAAGAACAACCTTCTTTTATATTTTCTAAAGATATATGCCAAAATCCTAAATTATTTAGATTGTTCATTGTATACTGATACAGATTCCAATTATTAAAGTCCCCGGTTAAATAAACTTGCTTTGCATTTGGAGCCCACAATGTAAATGAAGTAATATTATCACGAATATGGCATCCTAAAAATTTATAGCTATTATAGGACTCACCACTTTTAAATTTTTTTATATTTTCTATAATAGATTTATTACATGTTACTTCTTTATATTTCATAAATAAATTTTCAATCCTCTCTCATTTTCCCCTGTATAGTATATAATTATATATCAGTAAGTCTTATAATTAACAAATAACTTATAGTAAAATTCAGTCATGTGATGTGTAATTCTAACATAATATTCTATATCTATACTATTATTTAATAGAATTATGTATAATCTTCTACTTATGTAATTTGTTGATAAACTTCAAATACATTTTTTAATTTTGTTGTTAATTAGTTTAATTATTTTTTTGACAATGTTATTTTCTAAGTAATCCATTTATTTTATATACAAAGTAATAAAATTTGCTAAAATTAAATAATTTCTAAGCAATAAAAAAACACCACTTGATGCAAGTATGCATCTAGCGGTATTTTTTTATTCTTAATTAATAAATTTAATTTTTACCATCACTTAAGACTTCTTTTATACCTTTAAAAGTTCCTAAGAAGTTTACTGTATCAGAAGGTAATACTAACTTAGTTGCATTTCCTTGGGCAACCTTTTCTAATGCTTCTATAGATTTTAAAGCTAGTATTCTTTCATCCACATCAGATTCCTTCATAGCTGATAATACTTCTCTTAATCCTTTAGCTGTTGCTTCTTGAACCTTTAAAATAACTTCAGCTTCTCCTTGTGCCTTAGCTATAGCCATTTCTTTTACAGCCTCTGCTTCCCCTTGTGCTTTTAGTATAGATGATTCTTTCAAACCTTCAGCTTCCCTTATCATAGCTTCTTTCTTAGCTTCTGCTCTAAGTATTGCTGATTGTTTTTCTCCTTCTGCTTGAAGTATTGAAGCTGATTTATTACCTTCTGCTTGAAGTATTGCCTCTCTTCTTTCTCTCTCAGCTCTCATTTGCTTTTCCATTGCTACTTGTATATCATGTGGTGGCATTATATTTTTAAGCTCTACCCTGTTTACTTTTATACCCCACTTATCAGTAGCTTCGTCTAATATAGCTCTCATCTTTGTATTTATAACATCTCTTGACGTTAAAGTTTCATCTAAATCTAATTCACCTATTAAGTTTCTTAAAGTTGTAGCAGTTAGGTTTTCTATAGCTGTAATAGCATCTGCTATTTCAAATACATATCTTACAGGATCTGTTATTTTGTAATAAACAACTGTATCTATTTGCATAGTTACGTTATCTTTTGTTATAACTGGTTGAGGAGGAAAATCAACAACATTTTCTCTCAAATCAATTATATAACTCATCTGATCTAAAAATGGAACTAAGAAATGAACACCTGTGTCTGCTACCTTTCTAAATTTGCCTAGCCTCATTATTATACCTACCCTAGACTGTTTTACCACTCTTACACAAGATAGAGCAATAACAATTGCTACTACTATTATAAGTATCGGTATTACTAAATTCCCTATCATTTCAAACATAATACATCCTCCTAAATAATTTATATACCTTTTTATTTAATTATAGATACTTCATCATGTTTACTTACAACTAACTTAACTCCCTCTATCTTGATCACTTTAACTTCTTCACCTTTTAAAATCTCACTATTGTCTATAGATATTGCACTCCATTCTTCATTATCTACTACTACTAATCCCATTTGATTTTCTTTTATATCTTTTGTTACCATGCCTTTTTTATTTAATACAGCATTAAGATTTGTACTATACTTAAATGTTTTATCTTTTTTAACTATCTTTCTAGTACCTATTATTAATAGAATTATTGAGATTACAGCAAATATTATTACTTGGACTATTATACTTTCTATAAAACTACTTAAAAACATAAGTATTACAGCAGCTAAACTAAACCAAATTAACGTTAAGCTCGGTGTCATAGCTTCTGCTATAGCAAATATTATTGCTACAACTAACCATACTAGTTTCATTGACCCCCTCCTAAATATAAATATATATTAATTGTATTATATCATTGTTTAATTTATATCTATGTTTATTATAAATTCTGTAATATATTGTAATATTTACTAGTTTTCCTCTAATTTAAATAATATATTTTATTTCTATTAATATTTATACTAACTCTATTTCCTCTTACAAGCTTTAAATCCTTATTTTTTAATCTTACTTCTATAGCTTTTTTACTTTTATCTTTTCTTAAAAAGACACTTATCGTTTCTGGGTTTTCTATTACATTTTCTACTACAAATTCTTTACTTATTGAATCCTCTACCTTATCTATGCTTATATTATTTTCTCTTATACCTATGTACTTAAATTTTTTAGCATTTATATCCTCTATTATTAAATCCCAATCTATAGCATATATGGTATTATCCTCCAAAACCTTAACCCTTGATATGTTTTTACATCCAGTTATTTTAGCTTCTAAAACTGTGCTTGGATTATTGAATAGATCATGTCTATTTCTTTTAACCTTAGCCTCTAACTCTTCATACACTACTATGTCTTCACACATTCTATATGCTTCTTCTATATCATGAGTAACAATTATTGAATTTTTGTTGTATTCATTTAATATTTCATTTATTTCTAATCCTATGTTTTTTCTTAAGTGGTAATCTAGCGCAGAAAATGGCTCATCTAGTAACAATACTTCCGGTTCTGTAACTAAAACCCTAGCTAATGCTACCCTCTGTGCTTGTCCCCCTGACAATTCATAAGGGTACCTATTTTCTAATCCATTAAGCTTTAATTTATTTATATACCTTTGAGATAATTCTTCTATATCTTTTTTTCGTAAATTACTTATTCCAATCTCTATATTTTTCTTTACAGTCATATGAGGGAATAGTCCATAATTTTGAAATAAAAATCCAACTTTTCTATCCTGAGGAGGTAAGTTAACTTTTTCATCCGAATCAAATAATACCTTATTATTTAATATAATTTTACCTTTATCTGGCGTTTCAAGACCTGCAATACATTTTAATGTCATACTCTTACCAGAGCCTGACTGTCCCAAAAAAACTAGTTTTTTACATTCTTGATTTATTTTCACTTTTAATATCTTTTCTCCAACCCTTTTTTCTATATCAATATATAGAGACATTATTATTTCCTCTTTCCTACTATTTTTAATTGTTTGTTAGACCAATAATTAAGTATTAACATTATACCTAGTGACATTAGTATTATTACCATAACCCAAAAGCTAGCCATAGCCATATTTCCACTTTCAACCTCAAAAAATATAGCTATTGGTATTGTTTGTGTTTTTCCAGGTATATTTCCGGCTATCATCAATGTAGCTCCAAACTCACCTATTGCTCTTGCAAATGATAATGCTATACCTCCTATCACACCAGGTGTTGATAGCGGTAATATTATTTTTTTGAATATATTCCACTCACTAAGACCTAAAGTCCTTGCTGATAGTATTATATTTTCATCAATTTGTTCAAATGACGACCTTAAGCTTCTGTACATAATTGGTAAAGATACTGCTACTGCTGAGATTACAGTAGCCCACCAAGTAAATATTATATTTTTATTCATTGATATTAATATATTTCCTACTATCCCATTTTTACCAAATATAAGTAACAAACAAAATCCAACTACTGTTGGAGGTAGTATTAAAGGAAGGGTTAAGATTATTTCGATTAAGGTTCTAAATTTTCCTTTATAGTTCATCATAAGATATGCTATTAAAATTCCTATTATACTTGTTATAATAGTTGCAATTAGAGATGTTTTTATAGATATAATTAATGGTGTCAAATCAAAATTCATATTATATGTAATTCCCCCTATTTTATAGTTATATTTCCTTATACCCATATTTTTTTAATATATCTTGTCCCTCTTTGCTAAATAAAAATTCTTGGAAATCTTTAGCTTCTTCTATATTTTTGCTATCCTTTATTATCGCCATTGGGTATATTATAGGTGAATGGTATTTATCATCTATTTCCTTTATAATATTAATTTTATTATTGTTTACTGCATCCGTTGAATATACAAATCCTACATCCACATTTTCTACTTGAGCCCACGCTAGTACTTCTTTTACATCTTTAGCATAAACTAACTTATCTTTTACTTTTTCCTCTAAGTTTAAATTTTTTAAAGTTTCATATGCATATTCTCCTGCTGGTACACTTTCAGGATGCCCTATTCCTATATGTTTAACTTTTTCACTCATAAGATCGTCTATACTATAACTTTTCGAATTATTGCTACTAACTAAAACCAACTTATTTTTTGCTAAATTTCTTACACTTTCCTTATTTAATATACCTTTTTTATTTAACTCATCTACTTGTTTTTTCCCTGCTGAGATAAATAAATCACAAGGAGCTCCTTGTTCAATTTGTTGCTTTAGAGTTCCTGATGAACCATAATTTATGACTAATTCAACATTATTATTTTTAAGTTCATATTCTTTTTTTAATTCTAAAATTGCTTCTTTTAAGCTTGCTGCTACCGAAACATTGATTTGTTTTTTATTATTTTCATTACTTGTACACCCTAAAATACTAATAGCTATTAAACATACTATTATCATAAAGATGCTAAATTTTTTCATAATATACTTCTCCCTAAATTAATTTTTATAACATCTTTATATTATCAAAAACACCTACATTAATGTAGGTGTTTTAATTATTTTTTATTATTATCTATTATAGTTTTAGTTGTGTCTAAGTCTTTTCCTATACATCTTTGACTGTTTATTCTTTCTGATACTAGCATTTCTGCTAATAAACCTTTTAATTCATGTACTAATTTTTCTATTTCTTTTTTACCTATTTCTTCTTTGTCAATTTCTTTTTTTGCTTCTTTTGGATCTATTATAGTTTTAGTTGTATCTAAATCTTTTCCTATACATCTTTGACTATTTATTCTTTCTGATACTAACATAGTATCTACCATATTCTTAGCTTCTTCTACTAAATTGCTTATTTCTTCTTCTGTAAACTCTTCTTTATCAACACTTTGATCTATTATAGTTTTAGTTGTATCTAAATCTTTTCCTATACATCTTTGTGTATTTATTCTCTCTGATGTTAACATAACTCCTGATATCCCTTTTATTTCTTTCGCTATTGTAGATATTTCTTTTCCTAACTTATTTAACTCTTCCTGTGTTAATTCTTCTTTTTCTACATCTTGGTCTATTATAGTCTTAGTTGTATCTAAATCTTTTCCTATACATCTTTGTGTATTCATTCTTTCTGAAGCTAACATAACCCCTGCTAATCCTGTTAATTCTTCTTTTAAACCATGTAATACGTTTCCTAACTTTTTCATGTCCAGCCACCTCGTTGTTAAATTTTGCATCTCTTAATTATAATTACCATATAAACATTTGTAAATACTTTATTTTATCTTACTTTTATTATACCTATTATTGTAAATATATATATCTCTATTTTGATTAATTTAATATATTATATTCTTACCACGAATTACCTAAGTTTAAACTCTGATTTTGTTTCTCCAATAATTTTTCCTCTAGCATTTTTTAATTTTGGATTATGAAACTTAGATAATTTTTCTTTTTCCTCTTTAGATATTAAACCTAATTGATCTAAAGTTTCTACCACTGCACAGTTGGTGGATATATCACTTCCATCTTCTGTCTTAACAGCTATACCTATTCCATTTTTTTTATCTCCTAATAAATATACACCCTCAGATCCCATTTTCCCAAATATTCTTCCTTTGCATGCCTTCATTAATTCTGTACAAAATCTATCACTTCCTCCTACCATCTCGGGATAACTAATCATAGCTTTAGTTATTCTATTTATGTATTCAGATTTTACATATATATTTGTTGGATTAGCCATTTGTGCAAATCCATATGCTAAGTTTTTTAATTTAAGTGCATGTGTTGGAGCACCACATCCGTCTATTCCAATTAAAATATCTTTCTTATCACATCCACATATCTTAGACATATTATTTAATATTCTTTGCTGAACCGGATGTTTCAATTCTAAGTAATCATCTAAATTTTCCTTATTAGCCTTAGCACTAATCAACATCCCACAATGCTTTCCAGAACAACTGTGATGTTTTTTAGTTATATCTTTTCCTGACCTAATTAAATTCTTGTATACATCTAAGTTAAATGGTACCTTAGTTCCACACTTTAAATTATCTTCACTAAGATTTGATTTTTTTAATATACTATTTATCCCCTCTACATGGTAATCTTCACTAGAGTGAGAAGAGCACATTAATGCTATTTCTTTATCACTTATATTATATTTTTCACAAGCTCCACTCTCTAAAACCTGTATTACCTGTATTGGTTTTACACTAGATCTTGCATATATAATTTTCTCTGGATTTGAATAATACTTTAGTAACTTATTATTACTATCGACTACAGCTATATGAACATTATGGCTACACTCAACTAGGCTTCCTCTATATGTATTTACTGCGCCTATCACTTTAATCCTCCTTATAAAAAAAATATTTTATTAATTATTATATGTTATTTTTCTTTGTCTATATATCTTTTTGAAATTAGTTTATATATAAATTATTCACTTTTTAACTTTTAATTGTTTGCATAAAAACTTTTTGGGTAATAAATTATAGAGGTGATTTTTTGAATTCAAAATATGACTGTTTTAAAATAACCTTGCTATTAAAAGAGCTCTACTCTAAGACAATGTATTCTATAGAAGACAATTTTAAAGAAGAAAGTTTGACTTATCAACAAATTATAGTAATTAAAATTATTGCTCACAATGATGATTTAACAATATCTGATCTTTGCAAAAAAATGTCTTTAGCAAAAGGTACTGTTTCAGGTATAGTTGCTAGACTTGAACAGAGTGGATATTTGGAGAAATTTAAAAAGGAAACTGATAAACGAAATACTTATCTAAAATTTACTGATAAAGGAAAGTCTTTTGCTTTTGAGTTTCGATCTAAGATTCAAAAAAGTTTTGATAATACTTTTAGAAATTGTAATAATGAAGATTTACACGATCTTAAACTAAACTTAGAAAATATTTTATCTAAAATTAAGGAGTGACAACTATGAGTACTAAACTGATAATGGCTATTACATTCATTACATTCGCACTTATATTTTACACTGTAGGTGTTTTTAGCGAAAGAAGAGCTAATACCTTAACTAAAAAACATGTTATAATATTTTGGTTAGGCCTTGTATGTGATACATTAGGTACAACTACAATGACTAGTATAGCTTCTAGCGGAAATTTATCTATCTCTCCTGTTGCAGAGAGTATACATGGGATAACAGGTTTACTTGCTATAGTTCTTATGCTATTTCATGCTTTTTGGGCAACTTATGTATTATATAAAAATAATGAAAACCAAAAGAAAGTATTCCATAAATTTAGTATAGTGGTTTGGTCTATATGGCTTATACCTTACTTTATTGGAATGTTTATCGGAATGATGCATTAGTAGATATAAAATATAAAAAGAACGTTGTATTAATACAACGTTCTTTTTATATTTTATAAGATAATAGTAAACTTAGTACCCTTGTTTATTTCACTTTCTAAGTATATCTTACCATTGTGAAGTTCAACTATCTGTTTTGTTATAGTAAGTCCCAATCCACTTCCACCTTTTACTTCTGAGTTTGCATCTACAACTTGATTAAATCTATTAAATATGGATTCATGGTATTTATTATCTATACCTATACCTGTATCTTCTACAGTAATTATTACATTGTCATTATCTTCTTTTATAGTTATTATAATTTTTCCACCCCTCGGTGTAAATTTAGCAGCATTTCCCACTAAATTAACTATACATCTCTCAATTTCACTAGCATCACATACGATATATTTTTCCTCAACCTCTGGGTCAATTATTAACTCTATACCATTGTTTTCTACATACTCTTTTAATGATAATGTGGCTTCTTCAACCACATATACAATGTCATTTTCTTTTAGGTCTAATTTATATTTGCCATATTCTATCTTTGTAGTGTCAATTAGATTATTTATTAGCCTTAATAATCTTTTGGTGTTTCTATCCATTACCATCATATATTGAGATAATTTTTCTCGTTCTATACCACCTTGAGATTTATTAAATTCTGTTATAAGTTGTTCAGTTGTATAAATTACATTAAGAGGCGTTCGTAGTTCATGAGATAAATTTATAAAGTAATTATTTTTTCTTCTTTCTAGGTCTATTACCTTATTTAAAAGCTCATTACTTTTTTGCATCTCTTTTCTTAATTGAGCTGTTCTCTTCTTTACCATATTATCTAAGCGATTCACTCGATTTACATTATAATAAATTATAAATACAAATATTATTATATATATAAAAATTGCTAAGTTACTTTTATAAAATGGGGGTTTTATATTAAACTTAACTTGATTTTCACTAGTTATCGTTCCATTATAGCTCCTTGCTTTTACCCTTAATGTGTAATTTCCTGGATCTAAATTGCTATAATTTATATCATTAGATTCAACTTTACGCCATCCTTCTTTAGTCCCTTCTAGCATATAATAATACTGTATATTCTTAGTGTTTCTATAATCAGGTAAAAACAAAGTTATATTTATGAAATTTTCATCATGCTCAAATTCCATGTTATTTATATCATTATATTTTTTGCCATTTATCTCAAAGTTATCAAACATAACTTTAGGCGTGTATTTTTCAGTATTTATATCAGATGGATGGAATATATTTAGTCCATTTATTCCTCCAAATATTAACTCTTCTTTCTTATTTTTATATAAAGCATTTCCATTAAACTCTCCACCTTGTAATCCATCTGTTATGCCAAAATTCTCAAATTTTTTTGTCTTTATATTTAGTCTTGATAAACCTGAATTAGTACTTAACCATAAATTTCCCTTATAATCATTTAAAATCCCATATACGATATCATTTGAAAGTCCCTCTTGGGTTGTATAAGTAGTAAATTTACCCGTTTCTTTATCTAGCTTATTTAAACCATAACTAGTCCCTATCCATAAATCTCCATATATATCTTCATTTATATCTCTTATAGTATTTGAACTTATAGAACTTTCATCATTTTTATCATATTTATAGTTTTTTATTTCTTTTGATTTAGGATCTATACTTATAAGACCATTATCTATAAAACACCCTATCCAGTATACACCACTTTTATCTTCATATATAACTTTAGCAAATAAAGACTCTATTCCTGACTTTTCTAGAACTTCATCTAAATTGATTATATCATTAGTCTTAAAGTTTATTATACTTATCCCATTTGGAGTTCCCACCCATAAGTTATCTTTACTGTCTATAAATACAGTTCTTATATCATCTTCTTTTAGCCCATTGGATTTGTCGTATACAATTATACTATTATCATTCTTATCTATTATATTTAAACCACTTCTAGTTCCTATATATATTTTGTCTTCTTTTCCAGTTATATCATTTATAGAATTATCACTAAGTGTATAGTTTGTATTTTCTCTATTTAAATGACTTACATCTCCATTTTTTCTATTAATTATGTTTATCCCTTTAGAGTTTGTACCAACCCATAATAATTCATCTTCATCTTCATATATACCATGAACTATATTTTCACTTAATGAGTTCTTGTCATTAGGATTATTTTTATAATGAATTATCTTATTTTTAGGGTCAAATATGCTTATGCCCGAATATGTTCCAACCCATATAAGTCCACTTTTATCTTCAATTATATCAAAAACGTTGTCCTGAGATACTGAATTATAGTTGGTACTTTCATTTTTATATGTAATAAATTCTTTACCTTCATTTATTTTTGCAAGTCCCCTATCTGTTCCTACCCATAATGTATCATTACTATCCTTATACACTTCTCTTATAAAGTTACTTGGTATGGATTTGCTATTATTCTGATCATGTATATATTTTTTTATCTCATTAGTTTCTATATTAATTTTATTTAATCCGTTTTTAAAAGTTCCAACCCACATATACCCATCATCATATAATAAAGCATATATGTCATCTTTTATTGTTTTATTTACATCTTCACCTATACTATATTTATATACTTTTTTATTCTTTGTATTTAATTTATCTACTCCACTTTTTGTTCCTATCCATATATTCCCATACTCATCTTCTTCTAATTCACGTATATATTGGCTACTTAAATCTTCTTTTCCTCCTAAAATTCGCTCAAACTTATCTTCTTCAGGATTATATAGATTAAGTCCATCTGATGTTCCTACTATTATATCTCCATCTTTAGTCATAAGAATATCTCCTATGTTATTGTGAGATAAATTTCCACTTTCTTTGTCATTAAAATAGTTAGTTATCTTATCTGTATTAATATCTATTTTACTAAGCCCATTAGCTGTTCCTACCCATATATCTCCATTACTATCTTCTTGAAGGCTTACTATGTAATTGTTCGCTATACTGCTTTTTGACCTTTGATTATGTCTATATATCTTAAAATCATACCCATTATATTTGTTAAGACCATCATTAGTACCTATCCACATGTATCCTTTTTGATCTTGAATAATAACTTCTGCTGTTGACTGAGACAAGCCATCTTTATTGCTTATTTTTGTAAAGTGTACATCATAACCATATACTTTATATCCATCCCCTAATATTAATATAGTTATAAATAAAATCATTCCTGCAATATATTTATTTTTCATTATTTTCCCCTTATTTAAAAATCATTCCTACAAAATTATACTATATTGTACATCATTTTTCTACTTTATATATGTTTCAAAACATCTCTCAAATATATCGGTGCCTATTTTACGGATAAATTAATACTCTTTGCAAAAAAAGAAAAGTGCCAAATGCACTTTTCTTTTTTATATTCCTATAACTTGAGTTACACCTTTAACTTCCTTAACAAGTAAATTTTCAATAATAGCCTTTAATGTCATTGTTGCTCCTGGGCATCCTTTACATGCTCCTTGTAACTTCACTAATACAACTCCTTGGTCATTAACGTCTATTAGTTCTACATCTCCACCATCTCTTTGAAGAATTGGTCTAACTTTCACTAATGCTTTTTCTACCTCTTCTCTCATGTCTATCCCCCTTATTTTCTAATACTTTTAGTATTCTACATAAATCTTGAATTTCCTTTATAGATCTATCTTTTATAAATAATTTGTCTAAACTTTGATTTAATCATATACGCTACTTCTTTTGATTCTCTTATATTAAAAATTAATGTTAATATTATATATATAATTAACCCAATTAATGTAGACCCTATACAAGATATGGCTATAAGTTGTTTTTGTTTTTCAAAAATATTCATTCCTAGATTAACTATCTCATAGTATGAAAATTTTATTATTAACCCCATAATAATTGATGCTATCGCTACTTTTATAAAAGTTATTATTGTATTTTTCATACCTATTCTTCCTATCTTTTTTCTAAGAGATATAAATAATAATACAGACGTTGCTATAGCAGATATAGAACTAGCTAAAGCAAGACCACCTATACCCATATATTTAACTAGGACAATAGATAATATTACATTTATTATAACGGATACAGTTGCATTTTTTACTGGGGTCTTTGTATCTTGTAGTGAATAAAATGATTTAGAAAGTATCTCTCTTAATCCATACGCAACTATACCCATAGAGTAATAAAGTAGTGCTGTTGATGTTAATTCAGTAGCTTTTGAGTTAAATGATCCATGTTCAAATAACAAAGTTACTATAGGTGTTGATAATCCCATTACTATAACCATTATAGGCATCATAGCTATCAGTGTTATATTTAAAGATTTTGATACGTTATATTTAAAAGCTTTTATTTTTTTTTCACTAGCTAATTTAGATAGTATTGGATACATTACAGTAGATAAAGATATTACTATAATACCTACTGCAAACATATTTAGCTTATTTGCATAGTTTAGAGCTGTTATACTCCCAGAATCTAGTGTAGATGCTAAAGTTCTATTAACAACTGTATTTATTTGGTTAACATAAGAACCTAGAAATACTGGCAATATAAGATATAATATCTTTATTATATTTTCATCCTTAAAATCTATAATAAATTTATACTTATATCCATGTTTAAATAAAAATGGTATCTGAAATAAAAGCTGTGCTATATATGCAAATAAAGTACCATATACCATAAAATATGAGTTTGTTATTGAGCCTAAAGCTATTGCTATCATTACAAATATATTAAATGGTATCGTTATTAAACCTGATATGTGAACATCTCCTGATGCAACTAAAAAAGATGTTATTAAACCATTTATAGCTATAAATATCATAGAAAAAATTAATATTCTAGAATAAGATATAGTTAAATTTAACACCTCTCCTTTAAATCCCATAGCAAATATCTTGACTATATATGGAGCAAATAATATTCCTATTACGATTAATATCATACTTATTACAGTTACTATATTTAATACATTACTTGTAAATTTATATACTTCATCTATTCCCTTTTTCTCTCTTATACTAAAAAACATTGGTATAAATGTTGTTCCAAGAGATGCACTTATACCATCAAATAGTACTACTGGTATATTAAGTGCTGTAAGATATGCGTCTGTTATATGACCTGCACCAAATGTCCTCGCTAGTACTATATCCCTTAAAAAACCTGTCACTTTTGATGTTAATATTATAATCATTAAGATAATAGCTGCTTTTTTTGTTGTTTTAGCCATATTAGATCCTCATTTCTAAATTTTATTATTACAATTTATTTTTCTAATAAATTTTTTAATTTAAGCTATTATATAATGATACCACTTTTTTTACTATTATTAAACTTTGTTTAATTTTTATACAAAAAGTGCGTACTTTTAAGTACGCACTCTTTATTTATTTCCCTGCTAGTCTCTTATATGTTTCATATCTTTCTTGTATATTTTCTTCTAGTTGTGTAAATAATTCCTCTGCTACATCTGGGAATTGCTTAGCTATTGCAGAATATCTTACTTGACCCATTATAAAGTCTCTTACATTTCCTTTTGGTTCTTTTGAATCTAAGTTAAATGGATTTTTATTTTCTTTCTTAAGTTCTGGGTTGTATCTATATAAATGCCAATATCCACTAGCAACTGCTTCTGCTTCATTATGAACGCTTCTTCCCATACCTTCTTTTAATCCGTGAGATATACAAGGTGCATATGCTATTATTAATGAAGGCCCATCATATTTTTCAGCTTCCATTACTGCTTTAATAAGTTGATTTTTATCTGCACCCATAGATACTTGTGCTACATATACATTTCCATAACTCATAGCCATCATACCTAAATCTTTTTTCTTAGATTTCTTACCTGATGCAGCAAATTTAGCCATAGCTGATAATGGAGTAGACTTTGATGCTTGTCCTCCTGTATTTGAATATATCTCAGTATCAAATACTAATACATTTACATCTTCTCCTGATGCTAGTACATGATCAAGTCCACCATAATCAATATCATATGCCCAGCCATCTCCACCTACTATCCATTGAGATCTTTTAACTAAATAATCTTTTCTAGCTTTAATTTCATCTACTAATTCTTTAGCTTTTCCACTAAATGATTTGTTTTCTATAACTTCTATAACCTTTTTACTAGCCTCTTTAGATGCTTCTCCATCATTCATAGTATTTATCCAATTTTCAAATACATCTTTATACTCATTAGATTCTTCACTAGCCACTAACTCTTCCATTAAGTCACGTAACTTTAATCTAATTTGTTTTACACCTAAATACATACCATATCCAAACTCTGCATTATCTTCAAATAATGAGTTAGCCCATGCAGGACCTTTTCCTTCATGATTTACAGTGTATGGAATTGAAGGTGCTGAACCACCCCAAATTGATGAACATCCTGTAGCATTTGCTATCATCATTCTATCTCCATATAATTGTGTTACAAGTTTTATATAAGCAGTTTCTCCACATCCTGCACAAGCTCCTGAGAACTCAATAAGTGGAGTTCTAAATTGAGAGTCTTTTACATTATTTGCAGTAACTAGATCTCCTTTATATGATACTTTAGATACTGCATAATCCCAGTTTGGTATTTCTGCATCTATCTGAGTATCTAGAGGTTTCATCACTAATGCTTTGTCTTTAGCTGGGCATATATCTGCACAGTTTCCACAACCTGTACAGTCCATAGTATCTACTTGCATTCTATATTGTAAACCACCAAATGCTTTTCCAACAGCTTTTTTAGTTCTGAAAGTTTCAGGTGCATTATTTACTTCTTCTTCATTTAATAAGAATGGTCTTATAGTTGAATGAGGGCATATATATGAACATTGATTACATTGAATACAGTTTTCTAGTATCCATTCTGGAACATTAATTCCTATACCACGTTTTTCATAAGCTGCGGTTCCTGCTGGGAATGTACCATCTTCTATTCCATTAAATGCACTTACAGGTAAAGAATCTCCTTCTTGGGCATTCATAGGTCTTAATATTTCTCTTATAAATTCTGGCTCATTTTCATGATGTTCTTCACTATCTGTTGCATTTGCCCATGAATCTGGTATATTTATCTTTACTAGAGCACTCTTACCTTGCTCTACTGCTTCATAGTTCATATTAACAACTTTTTCACCCTTTTTACCATAAGCATTACTTATTGATGATTTTAAATATTTAGTTGCCTCTTCTTCAGGTATTATATTTGCTAATTTAAAGAATGCTGATTGCATTATCATATTTATTCTATTTCCAAGACCAATTTCTTGTGCTATTTTAGTAGCATTGACTGTGTAGAAGTCTATATTATTTTTAGCTAAGTAATTTTTCATCTTTGCTGGTAAATGCTCTTCTAATTCTTTTTCATCCCATATTGTATTTAATACAAATGTACCATTTGATTTTAATCCTTTTAATAAATCATATTGAGTTACATATGATTGATTATGACAAGCTATATAATCTGCACTATCTATTAAATAAGTAGATCTTATTGGTTCATCTCCAAATCTTAAGTGAGACATAGTTACCCCACCAGATTTTTTAGAATCATATGCAAAGTATGCTTGAACATACTTATCTGTATTATCTCCTATTATCTTTATAGCTTGTTTATTTGCTCCAACTGTACCATCTGATCCAAGTCCCCAGAACTTACAATTTATAGTTCCTTGTTTTACTACTTTAAGTTCTTCTTTAACTTCTAAAGATTTATGAGTTACATCATCAACTATTCCTACTGTAAATTGATCTTTTGGATTGTCACATACTAAGTTATCAAATATAGCTTTTATATCTGTTGGTGTTACATCCTTTGATCCAAGTCCATATCTACCACCTATAATCATAGGAGCATTTTCTTGTCCATAATATGCAGCACGTACATCTAGATACAGAGGTTCTCCTATTGCACCTGGTTCTTTAGTTCTATCTAGTACACATATTTTGTTAACACTCTTTGGAATTACTTTTAATAAATGTTCCTTACTAAATGGTCTAAATAAATGAACTTTTACCAGTCCATATTTCTCGCCTTTTGCATTTAATTCATCTATAGTTTCTTCAATAGCCTCAGTTACTGAACCTATTGCTATTAATATTTCTTTTGCATCTTCTGCTCCGTAGTAGTTAAATAATCCATATTGTCTACCTGTTAATTCGCCAATTTTATTCATATAATTTTCTACTATCGGAACTATTTCTTCATAATACTTATTACTTGCTTCTCTTGTTTGGAAGTATATATCAGGATTTTGAGCTGTACCACGAGCTACAGGATGATTTGGAGATAAAGCTCTATTCCTAAATTCTTGCAATGCCTTTTTGTCTAGTAAGTTTGCATAGTCTGAGTACTCAAGTACTTCTATTTTTTGTATTTCATGTGATGTTCTAAATCCATCAAAGAAATGTATAAAAGGAAGTCTTCCTTTTATTGCTGCTAAATGAGCTACGGGTGCTAAGTCTGCTACCTCTTGAACTGACCCTGATGCTAACATTACACATCCAGTTTGGCGTGCTGCCATAACATCTTGATGATCACCAAATATTGATAATGCTTGGGCTGCTAAGGCACGAGCACTTACATGGAATACTCCTGGAAGCAACTCTCCTGATACTTTATACATATTAGGTATCATAAGAAGCAATCCTTGTGATGCTGTATAAGTAGTAGTTAATGCTCCTGATTGTAGTGATCCATGAAATACTCCTGCTGCTCCTGCCTCAGATTGCATTTCAACAACATTTACTTTTTGATTAAATATATTTTTTAAACCTTTAGCTGACCAATCATCCACTGATTCTGCCATATTTGATGATGGTGTTATTGGAAATATTGCAGCTACCTCAGTATAAGCATATGATACATATGCTGCTGCTGCATTTCCATCCATAGTTTTCTTTATTTTTCCCATAGTTTTTCTCCTTCTATGTAAATAATATCATGACTTCTATTTATTATTTTTCCATAAAGCAGCTTTAATATTCTACTTTAATAAATTTATATTATTAATTTTATATAGTCCTATCTTTAATATTTCTGTCGTAATATAATGCGCCTAATATAGATAGCATATTACACCCTAATAGAAATAAATTAGCTTTATCCAAGGAAAACTTCTCTATAAAATATCCAACACTAGCAGTTCCAATTATAGTTGATACACTATTAAATATAGCAAATGCTACTAACTGTGATGATGTTTTTAAATTACTAGGAGATATTCTATCTATTATTATTTTTCCTACTACTAATATTATTGGTAATGTAAATGCTTGTAGGACAGCACTAATATATATAATATTTATATTACTTCCAAATCTTAGGATTAGTATTTGAAGAAATAGTCCTAATGGTGATAATAATAATAATTTGTCAGGACTTAATTTATGCATAATTTTTTGTGCTAAAATAAGCATAGCTATCTCACTTATTGAGCTTATAAAATTAAATATTCCTAAGTTTACAGTGTTTCCCCCTACATATTCTATTCTATAAGGTACTAACTGACAGTATCCTCTAAACGGGATACAAATTATTAATAATATAATTACAGTGAGTATATATTCTTTATTATTGAATAACTCTTTTAAATTTCCACAACCCTTATATTCTTTTACCGTATCTTTTATCTTAAGGCTTATAAATAGAGTTAATGACAACATTATTAGATATATTATGTTTAATATATGATATCCATACTTTTCTGTTATAATTCCTGATGCTAATACTCCAAATGCCCACCCAGTTGAACCAAAAGCTCTAAAAAATCCAAATTTTGACTTTGCATTTTCTCCACTTTCTATTACCCAACTATCAGGTATACTAGTCAATATATAATAAAAAAATCCCATAATTACAAAACTAATATAAAATAATATTTTAATATTTATAAAAATAGCTAAAGCTGTACTAAACATTACACCTAATAAAGAAAATATAAATATTTTTTTAATTGTTTTTAATTTATCACAGCAACAACCTGCTATTAGTTGTCCCAAAATTCCGCTTACAGTGTAAAAACTTATTAATGTAGCCGTTTCTATTGGACTAAACCCTTTATATTGTAAAAATGGAATCAGCATTCCTGCTATACTTGATAATCCAAAGAATAATAGAAAATACAAAAACTTAAATAAAATTAAATCCAATTCATCCCTCCTTAATATAAATAAAATTTAGTATTCCCTATTATCTATAATTTGAGTATAGATAAACAAAAAAAGAAACTATTTTTCAATAGTTTCTTAAAATAAAAAAGATTACGTGGCTACGTCTTACTCTCCCAGGGGGTCGCCCCCCAAGTACCATCAGCGCTAAAGAGCTTAACTTCTGTGTTCGGTATGGAAACAGGTGTATCCTCTTTGCTATAATAACCACATAATCTTTATCTGGAGCGGGTGAAGGGGATCGAACCCTCACAGCCGGCTTGGAAGGCCGGAACTCTACCATTGAGCTACACCCGCATATTTAGTTTTATTAGTACTTTCAAAACTGTATACCATTTAGATTCATCATTTAAATGAGGTCAAGTCCTCGACCTATTAGTATCAATAAGCTAAATACATTACTGCACTTACACCTTCGACCTATCAACCAGGTA
>NZ_JADOZQ010000019.1:0-26053 GCF_015669105.1 Romboutsia sp. D33t1_170424_H2
TACCTGGTTGATAGGTCGAAGGTGTAAGTGCAGTAATGTATTTAGCTTATCGATACTAATAGGTCGAGGACTTGACCTCATTTAAATGATGAATCTAAATGGTATACAGTTTTGAAAGTACTAATAAAATTTAATATGCGGGTGTAGCTCAATGGTAGAGTTCCGGCCTTCCAAGCCGGCTGTGAGGGTTCGATCCCCTTCACCCGCTCCAAATAAAGATTATGTGGTTATTATAGCAAAGAGGATACACCTGTTCCCATACCGAACACAGAAGTTAAGCTCTTTAGCGCTGATGGTACTTGGGGGGCGACCTCCTGGGAGAGTAAGACGTAGCCACGTAATCTTTTTTGTTGTATTTGAAATTATTCACATTTTAACTTCATTTTATATATAATAAAATAAAGTATATGGGGTGAGTATGTGAAAAATACATTTGACCTGGGAGAAAAACTATTTTTTAATACTTTAATTATATGTATAATATCATTTATATACTTTAAGATAATTGAGATTGAATCGAGTAACTTAATCATAGAAATTTTATTTGCATTATTCTTTTTTCTTATAAATTTTTATTATGGATATAAATATAGCTTGAAACTTAAAGAATCTTTAATAGTGGGATCAATGGGAGCAGGTTTAGGAATTTTTTTATCATTTTTTTCTTTATGTGCACATTTTTTAATAGAAGGTAGTAATAGCTCTATATTGTTTTCAGTATTATACTTATCTCCAATTCAGTCTATTTCAAATTATTTGAGTGGATACAACAGTATAGTAAATATATTTATAATTATAATTATAAATATATTTTTAGTTGTTATTGGTGGACAATTAAGAAATATTACAAATAAATTTTTAAATAATTTTAAATAGATTATATTTAAAAAATAAAAGAAGCGGCTATTTGGTTGCTTCTTTTATTTTTAGGATTAAAAAAATAGTATGTAGCTTTAAGTAAACATTTTAATGGAGGAATTAAAAATCTCTAATATGATATAATTAAAATACAAAATAGTTTAAAGAAAGGGTTTATATGAGGTACATATATAGAAATTTAAATAATAAAGATAAAGAGAGCAAAATAGTTAGTTTATATAATGAAATATTAAAAAAATGTAAAAATAAATCTTCGAAAATAATGATTCTAGTTCCTAATAATCTAACTAAATTAAAATATGAGAAGAAGATTAATATAGATTATTGTGAAAAACTAAATATAACATCATATACTAATTTTATTAAAGGAGAGCTCATAAAATTTTGGCCAATAGTGTTAGAAAATAATAATGAGATAAAAGAACATCACATAAGACCTAAATTTATAAATAATACTTTGACAGACTATATAATAGGGGAAAAGGTAAAAATTAAAAGAGAAAAAGAAGGATACTTTGAAGATATTATAAGTACTAATAAATCTATAACTTCAAGTATAAGTACTAATATAAATAAGGCTACATTAAGTAAATTAGAATTTGAGAATATAGGAGAAAAAATTTATTTGTCTAAGAAAAATAAAGATAATATAAATAAATTTTCTTATAGTGAAATGAACGAAATAATAATGGATTACACTAGCATGTTATTAAATAAAGGTATGTTAGATAATTCACTGAGTGTATATGTATATAATAAATATCTTTTAAAAAATGATTTATACAAAGAATATTTAAGAAAAAAAATAAAATATTTAATTGTAGAAAGTTTAGAAAGTGTATCTGTAGCAGAAATCGAATTTATAAAAGAGATACAAGAAAATGCTATAGATTCATATACATTTTTTAATGAAAAAAGAGATTTTTCAGTTTTTAATAATATAGATATTAAGTTTATAGAAGGATATATAGAAAATGAATATGAAGAAGAAAAGCTTAACAAAAAAGGAGAGGTTTCTATAGATGATATATGTTCTTTACCAGTAAGTGTTGAACTAAATGAATCTAGTCAGCTATATAGCGAGATGATAGAAGTAGTTTTAAAGAAAATTAAAGAGTTAATACTATCAGGAGTAAAAGCACAAGATATAGCTATAATTTCTCCTATAAACAATACAATATTAGACTTTCAAATGACTAATAAATTGAAAATTAATAATATCGATATATTTAGCACTAAAAAAGATAAAAAGTTAATAGATTATCCTTATGCTAATGCACTTATAGTGGCTCTTAGCATTTTTAATGGTAGCCAAAATTCCATAAGAGAAGAAGACTATATAAATTTTATAGAAACTATATTAGATGTCAATAAGATACAAGCATTAAAAATATATAAAAATAAGTATGAAGAAGAAAAATTTAAAGAAATATTAAATTATATAGAAGATAAAAGGAATGAGAAACTTAAAATAGGTGAGTTTCTAATTAAATTTTATATAGATAAAATGCTAAATCTTAAGTTTGGAAAAGAAAATATTCATATTTGTAAAAAGATAATATATGAATGTGAGACATTTACAGAAAACATAGAGTTATTGAATATAAATGAGGATAAAGAAAAGTTATTTATAAAAGCACTTAAAACTACAATAAATGACTATTATCAATCTTCAGAATTAGAAGATTTGAGTAATATAGATAAAGTATTATTAACCACTCCATATACATATATATCATCAAGAGTAAATAGACCAATACATATATGGCTAGATGTAGGTAGCAATGGGTGGAATATGAAGATAGAAAAGGATATAAGTAATTTGATAGTTCTTAGAAAATCTTTTGAAGAAGGTAGAATATATACAGATAAAATGGAAGAAGATTATAAGAAGTATTATTTATACAATACTATATATAATTTACTAATTAATACTAAAGAAGTATATGCATATAAAAGTGAATACACAGTAAATGGGTATATACAAGAAAGTATATTATATAGCATACTACTTAAGATGTTAGATAAGGGGGAAAACTCTTATGAATAATATAAATTATAGACAAGATCAATTACCAATAATAGCCTATGAAGGTGGAACTATGGCGGTACCAGCAGTACCAGGAGCCGGAAAAACTTTTATAGTTACCAATTTAGTAGCAAAGTTACTAAGTGAAAAAAAACATGATAAATCTAAAATACTAATATTAACTTATATGAATAGTGCAGTAAATAACTTCAAAGGAAGAATAAAAGCAATATTAAAAGAGAATGACATAAAAGAAGAAAATTCTTATGAAGTTATGACAATACATAGTTTAGCTGTAAAAATAATAAAAGAAAAACCAGAAGTAGTTATGTTGAGTGAAGAATTTAACATAGCAGATGATTTACAAAAAACTATAATACTAAATGAATGCATAAATAATTTTAAGATAAATGGTGGGGAAAGGGCATTTAGATGGTTCCTAAAAGAGCAAAAGGATGATAAATGGAATGATATAATGCTTGAAGCTTGGGAGAGAGGATTTTTTGACTTAGTAGTAAATGCAATAAGTGACTTAAAATATAAGGAATTATCACCACAAGAGCTAGAGGGGATATTATCTAATGGGCATAGAGGAATATTAAAATTAATACTTCCTATATATAAAGAATATGATAAAAAATTAAAACAAAATGGCCTACTTGATTATGATGATATATTAATTCTTGCATATAAAGCATTAAATTTTGATGAGAATTTAAGAATAAAATTTCAGAATAGATATAAGTACATATTTGAAGATGAATGCCAAGATTCCAATGAGATACAGGGTAAAATTATAAAAATGATATGTAGAGATAATGAAAATTTAGTTAGAGTTGGGGATATAAACCAAAGTATAACTGGAACTTTTTCATCATCAGACCCTAAATTCTTTAAGGAGTTTATATCTCAGGCAGATAGTTGCTATAGAATGGACATGTCTAATAGAAGTTCAAAGGATATATTAGATTTAGCAAATAAACTAGTAAAGTATGTAACAAAGGAATTTAGGCAAGAGGAATGTAGAGATGCTTTAGAGGATATGGAAATAAAAACTGTTCCAAGTGGTATGGGATATAAGGAAAATCCTAAACCAGATATATACAGTATAAATGTTAAAAAATATGAGACATGGAATGATGAGTTGACAAAAACCGTAGCATACACAAAAGGAATAAAAAGAAAGTATCCGGATAAAAGTATAGGAATATTGGTACCTTTTAATGATCATATAACGCAAATTGCTAAGATTCTGATTGATGAAAATATGGAGTTTGAAGAGTTAGGACCTAATTCTCTAAATAAAAGAAAGATCATAAACAAACTGTCATATATAATAGACTTTATAATAAATTGTGATGATATAAATAAACTAATAAATGCCTTAGATAAAGTATTTGTAAAAACAGATAATGAAAAAGGGAAGGAAGATTTACTAGATGTATTAAAAAAATATAGCACAGAAGAGATAATATACAATGAAGAAATAACAAATAATATAATAATAGATACAAATACAGAGTTATACCAAACATTTATACAAGGAATAAATATTCTTAAAAGTATATTAGAATATCCTATAACAAGATTAGATGTGCTTTTATTATTTATAGGGGATGAACTTAATTTAGGGAAAGAAGATAGAGCAATAATAGATTATCTGGCATTTTATATAAAATTTTTAAGCTTAGATAACCCAGATATAAGTTTAATAGATGTATATAACCTTTTAATAGATAGTAAAAATAAGGTATTTAATCATATAATAGAAGTGGTATATGAAATGAATGGATATGAGCCACAACCAGGAAGTATAACTATATGTAACTATCATAAATCAAAAGGTTTAGAGTGGGATTGTGTTTTTATGTTAGGGCTTACAGAGTTTAATTTCCCTGATAATACAAATCAAAAGTTTCAAAGTGATAAATGGTATTTAAAAGATAAGTACAAAAACCCAGTGGCTATTGTAAAAAGTGAAATTGAATGTATATTAACTGGTGATATACCTACTAATTATATATATAAGAGTAAAATAGATTTAATAAATGAAAAGATAAGACTATTATATGTTGGAATTACTAGAGCTAAAGAAATGTTAATATTATCAACAAGTCTTTATAAAGATAAGAATGATGTAGGAAAAAGAAATAAAGAACAAAAGCCTTCTTTATATATAAATGAACTTGAGAAGTATATAAATATGAGAAAAAAGGAGGTAAATATAAATGAATAGTTGTCTAAAAAACTTTAGATACAGCCAAAATTCTATAAATACGTATAAATCATGTCCATTAAAATTTAAGTATAAGTACATTGATAGAATTAATTGGAAATACGATGATATAGAACATAGAGAGTACTACGAAAGTTTGAAAACAGGTACAGATTTTCACTTATTATGTGAAAGATATTTTAGTAATATACCTTTAGGAATAAATTCTAGTACCAATACAGATTTTCAAAGATGGATGGATAAAGTAAAAAAACTAGTTCCAATCAAGGAAGGTTATTTATACTTACCAGAGTATGAAGTAATGTTTAATTTAGATGGAAATATAATACAAGCTAAGTATGATTTAATAATAATCAAAGATAATAAAATTGAAATATGGGATTGGAAAACAGAAAATAAAAAATTTAATTATAAAAATGTAGAAAGTAGAATACAAACTATTGTATATATGCTTTTAGCAAAAGAAGTAATTCCCAATTTATTAGATAAAGATATAGATACACAAAATATAAGTATGAAATACTATCAACCAGAGTTTGATGATAATTGTGTATCTATATCTTATAATAATGAAAAACATAAACAAAATAAAAATAAGGTGTTATCATATATAGATTATATAAAAAACACCAACTATAACAAAGAAGACAAAGAATATAAATATGAGTTAGTAAAAAACAAAAAACACTGCAAATACTGTGAATTTAATAAATTATGTAATAATGAGGAAGTAGACAGAAGTGTTTTTGAGGAGGATATTTATGAGTGTTAAGTTTGTATTAGGTAGAGGCGGAAGTGGTAAATCGACCTATATACTAGATGAGATAAAAAATAGAGTTAAAGATAATGAAATAACACCTGTAATACTTTTAGTTCCAGAACAATATACATTTGAAATGGAAAAAAGAATGAGTAAGCTCTTCTTAGGAGAAGAAAAAGACAAGTTTTTAAGGTCTAGGGTATTAAGTTTTAAAACTATGAGTAGCATAGTTTTTTCTTACGTTGGAGGATTAACTGATGTTAACATAAATTCTAGTGGCAATGCTATGATGACTTATAAAGCAATAGAAAGTGTAAGTAAAGAATTAAATATATTTTCTAAATCATCATCTCAATCAGGATTTGTAAGTTCTATAAGTGAGATAATATCTGAGTTAAAACAGTATAACATAAGTTATGAGATGTTAGAAAATATATCTGGCGAAGTAGAAAGTGAAACTTTAAGTTTAAAATTAAAAGATATAAGTAGGATATATAAAGAATTCGAAGAAAAACTACATGAAAATTATATAGACACTCAAGACATGCTAAAATCATTAGCAGAAAAATTACCAGTATGTGATTATTTTAAGGATGCATATATTTATATAGATGAATTTACTGGATTTACACCTAATCAGTATAGGGTATTAAGTAGTTTATTTAAGCAGGCTAAGGAAGTATGTATATCTTTAACAGTGGATAACCCAGGTAATATTTCATACAATAAAACAGATGCTTTTTCTAGAACAAAGTTTACATATCAAAAGCTAATAAAATTATGTAACGAAGAGGGAGTAAAGTTGCTTCCTGATATAAAGCTAAATAATAATATTATACCAAGACTTAAAGATAGCAAAGAACTTCAGCACTTAGAAAGGTACTATAACTCGTATCCATATAAAGTGTATGAAGAGTCAACTAATAATATAAAGATAAAAGAATTTAGCAACTTATACTCTGAAGTTGAAGAAATAGCAAAGGAAATAGTACATTTAGTTAGAGATAAAGGGGTTAGATATAGAGATATAACTATAGCTACAAGAGACTTAAATAAATATGACTTTTTAGTAAGCTCTGTATTTAATGAATATAAAATACCTAATTTTATAGATAAAAAAAGAGAAGCTAAAACAAATCCAATAATAGTACTTATAATATCTATATTAGAAATGAAAAGTAAAAGATATAATTATGAGACTATGTTTAGATACTTAAAAAGTGGACTTGTAGGGATATCTAACGAAGAAATTAGTATGTTAGAAAATTATGTATTAGCAAATGGTATAAAAGGTAAAAAATGGTTTGAGGATAAATGGGAGTATAGAATAAATCACAATATTTCTTCAGAAGAAAAAGAAGAGGAAATAGAAATACGAGAAAAGGTTAATGAAATAAAGGAAAGAGTCTTAACTCCAATAATACATCTACAAGATAAATTAAAAGGTAAGAATAATGCAAAAGACATATGTAAGTATATATATGAATTCTTGTTAGAAATAAATATGCCAACAACTATAGAAAATTTAATAATGAAATTTAAAGGTAAAGGAGAATTAGATATAGCTAATCAATATTCTCAGGTTTGGAACATAGTTGTAGATATATTTGACCAAATTGTTGAGATAATGGGAGATGAAAAAATATCTTTAGATAAATTTATAAAATTAATAAGTCTAGGATTTGATGAATATGAACTTGGATTAGTTCCTCCAAGTATAGATCAAGTACTTGTAAGTAGTGTGGATAAAATGAAAAATCCAAATACAAAGTATCTATATTTAATAGGGACTACAGATGGTACATTCCCATTAATAGCAAAGGATAATGGGCTTTTAAATGATAGTGACAGAGAAAACTTAGGGCAAAAAGGTGTAGAGGTTGATATAGATAGTAAAACTAAAACATTTGAAGAACAATTTTTAGTTTATAAAGCACTTACATCAAGTAGCCAAAATCTAATAGTTACCTATCCTATAGCAGACCATGAAGGAAAAACTATAAGGCCATCAGTAATAGTATCAAGACTTAAAAAGCTATTTCCTAATATAGATAGCAAAAGTTACTTATTGGAAGAAGAAGCTAAAACAGATGAAGATATCTTAAATAGAATAACTGTAAAATCTCCAACTTTTAATGAACTTATAAAAGAGATAAAAGAGTTTGACGATGGAAAAGATATAAATAATTTATGGTTAGATGTATATAGATACTATGCAAGTGATAGTGAATACAAAAATATAACTAATAAGGTTATAAGTGGACTTACATATACTAATCAAGTTCAAAAAGTAGAAGAAGAAAAAATAAGAACACTATATGATAAAAATTTAAGTGTATCTAGGTTAGAAAAGTATGCAGAGTGTCCATTTGCTTACTTTATACAGTATGGTCTTAAAGCTAAAGAAAGAAAAGAATATTCTTTTACAGCACCAGATTTAGGGAATTTTATACATAAAATATTAGATAATTTTTCTAAGCAGTTAGTAAAAGATAATTTACATTGGGCAGATATAGATATAAATTATATAACAGAAAAAGTAGAAAAAATAGTTGAAGAAATAGTAGGTAAGATACCTGGATACATATTAGAGAGTTCTCAAAGATATAAGTATCTTACTCTTAGATTACAAAATATGCTTATATCGGCTATAAGTATAATAAGTGAACAAATAAAAATTGGTTCATTTGAGCCTACAGATTATGAAGTGAATTTTGGAACTAAAGGTAAGTATCCACCTATAAAAATAATTTTACAAAATGGAGAAGAAATAAAACTAAGAGGACAAATAGATAGAATAGATGAATTTGAGAACGAAGAAGGTAAATATATACGAATAGTTGATTACAAATCTGGTAAAAAGGATTTAAGCTTAACAGATGTATATTATGGGCTTCAATTACAACTATTAGTTTATCTAGATGCAATATTAGAAAGTGGGAAATCTAAGGGACAGAATATAAATCCAGCAGCGATTCTTTATTCCAGAATAGATGACCCAATAGCAAAATTTGATGAAGATAAAGAAGAAGAAACTATAAGAGAAGAAATACTTAAAGAGTTAAAAATGCAAGGTTTACTTATAAAAGATTCTAATATAATCAAAGAAATGGATAAGACACTAGCAAATGGAGAAAGAACAACATCTTTAGTTATACCTGCAAACTTTAACAAAGATGGTACTTTAGGTAGATATACAAAAGGTGTTACTAATGAAGAATTTGAGGTTATTAGAAAATATGTAAAGGACTTGATAAAATATTTATGCGAAGATATGTTAAGTGGAAATATAAGTATATCTCCATATAAACATAAAGATAGAAATTCTTGCATATACTGCAATTACTCAGCTATTTGCCAGTTTGATACAACATTAAAAGATAATAAATATAAAATAATAAACAAAAAGAGTAATGACGAGATAATAAACACAATGAGAGGAGGAGTTAAGTAATGAGTTCTCCTAAATGGACAAAAGAGCAACAAGCAGTTATAGATAGTAGAGATTGTAATTTATTAGTAGCAGCAGCAGCAGGTTCGGGAAAAACTGCTGTACTAGTTGAACGTATAATTCAAATGATAACTGATAAAGAAAATCCTATAGATATAGATAAGTTACTAGTAGTTACGTTTACTAATGCAGCTGCATCTGAGATGAGAGAGAGAATAGGTGATGCGATAGGTAAGGCATTAGACAAAGATCCAGAAAATAAGCATTTACAAAATCAGTTAGTGCTTTTAAATAAAGCTAGTATAACAACAATACATTCATTCTGTTTAGAAGTTATAAAGTCTAACTTCCATAAAATAAACTTAGACCCTAACTTTAGGATAGGTGACACAACAGAGTGTGCACTATTAAAGCAAGAGGCCATAGAAGAAGTATTCGAACGACTTTATATAGATAGAGATGAAGGATTTTTAAATTTAGTAGAAAGTTATGCAGAGAGAAGAGGAGATAATAATCTTCAAAATATAATACTAGGTGTATATAACTTTGCCATGGCATCACCAGATCCTAAAGAGTGGTTAGAATTTTCAGCAGAACAATTTAATATAGATGGTGAATTTGATTTCTCAACATCTATATGGGCAAAAGCTATACTAGATACAGTAAAGATAGAGATAAGTGGTATGGAAACTAGTATGAAAAAGGCCTTAGAAGAGTTAGAAGGTATTGTTGAGTTAGAAACATACACAGAAAAATTTAAAACAGATTACAGTAGTATAAAAAGAATATTAGATGCTTGCAACTTATCATGGGATGAAGCTTATAGTAGCATATCAAATATAAAATTTGAAAACTACGTAAAAGGTGTGAAAAGGCTTGGAAAAGATACCCCAAGTTATATAAAAGATATAAAAAGTAAGGCTGATGATATAAGAAAAAAAGTTAAAAAGTCAGTAGAAAGCATAAAAGATTCAACCTTTAATAGAGAAAAAGAAGACATAAATTATGAGATAAAGTACATTTATAAAGTAGCAAAATCTATATCAGATATAGTCATACAATTTGAAGATGCTTATGACAATAAAAAAAGAGAAAAGGGAATAATAGACTTTAATGATATAGAACATTTTGCGTTAAATATATTAGTTCAAAAAGATGATAAAGGTGAAAATATACCTTCAGATATAGCACTTTCCTATAGGGAAAAGTTCTATGAAATATTTATAGATGAATACCAAGATAGTAACTTTGTGCAAGAGGTACTTCTTTCAAATATAGCAAAAATTAAAACCCCAAATAGATTTATGGTTGGGGATGTAAAACAAAGTATATATAGATTTAGACAAGCAAAACCAGAAATATTCTTACAAAAGTATGCTGACTATGATACAGAAAAAGGTTCACTATATAGAAAAATAATGCTTTATAAAAACTTTAGAAGTAGGGAAGAAGTTGTAGATAGTGCAAATTATATATTTGAGAATGTAATGAGCGAAAATATAGGTGAAATAAATTATACAGAAGAAGAACGATTAAACTTAGGTGCTATATTTAAAGAAAATACTAATGAAGATGTAGTAGTAGGAGGTCCTACAGAAATACATTTAATGGAGAAAGCATCTAGAAAGGATGATTCTGAGACTAAAGAAAATGAAAGTTCAGAAGAAGAGGAAGAAATAGATAATATACAACTTGAGGCTAGAATGGTTGGAAATATAATAAAAGGCTTAATGTCACCAAATGAAGAGGGAAAAATTCAAATGGTTTATGACAAAAAGCTAGATGATTATAGGCCTGTACAGTTTAAAGATATAGTTATCTTACTAAGAGCTACATCAGCTTGGGCTCCAGTATTTGCAGATGAACTTATGAATATGGATATACCAACTTATGCAGATATAGGGGTAGGGTATTTTGACACTATAGAAATAAAAACTATAATGAGTTTACTTCAAACTATTGATAATCCTATGCAAGATATACCTCTGCTTGCAGTGCTAAAATCACCTATATGTGGATTTACACCAGAAGAACTTATAGACATAAGAGTAGAAGAACATAATAAAAGTTTTTATGAAGCTTTAGAGGAATATAGTAATCATGAAGATGAAAAGGCATTAAAGTGTATTGAATTTATAGAAAAACTAAAAGACTATAAGGAAAAATCCCTATATATGAGCACAGACGAATTTTTATGGTATCTGTACACTAACACAGGATATTATGCATACGTAGGTGCTTTACCTGGAGGATCTCAAAGACAAGCAAACTTAAAGATATTATTTGAAAGGGCAAAGCAATTTGAAGAAACAAGTTTTAAAGGTATATTTAGTTTTATAAATTTTGTAGCTAAGCTTAAAAAATCAAATACTGATATGGGAAGTGCTAAAACTCTTGGGGAAAATGCAGACGTTGTAAGAATAATGAGTATACATAAAAGTAAGGGGCTAGAGTTCCCTGTTGTAATATGTTCTGGTATGGGGAAAAACTTCAATACTCAAGATTTTAAAAATGATATATTATATCATCATGAACTAGGATACGGTCCTCAAATAGTAGATTATGAAAGAAAAATATCTTATCCAAGTATAGCTAAAGAGGCATTGAAAAGTAAAATTAATGTAGAAAATTTATCTGAGGAAATGAGGGTACTTTACGTAGCATTTACAAGACCTAAAGAAAAGCTTATAATAACAGGTTCAACGAGAAACATTGAGAAATCTTTACAAACATGGGCAAATGGAGTAGAGGGAAATAAAGCAATATCACAGTATAAGGTACTAAAAGGTAAAAGTTACTTAGATTGGATAATGCCATCAGTATTAAAGCATAAAGATTTAGAAGAATTAAGAGACTTTGCTAATATAGATATAGAATATATAGACAATCATAATTCAAAGTGGGTATCTAAGATATGGTATAAAGAAGATGTCACTTTAGCTCAAAATGAAGAAGAGGAAGAAAAGAGCATAAGAGAGATAATAGACAGTCTAGATGTAGAAAATCCTGATACAGAATATTTTAGTATAATAAAAGAAAAATTAGATTTTAAATACCCTTATGAAGCATGTGTAACAAAACCTGCGAGTATATCTGTAACTGAAATCAAAAAAATACAAAATGCTCATGAAGAAGATTTTTCTCAAGAAGTATTTAGTAATCAAATAACTCTTAAAAAACCTATATTTATGCAAGAGGAAGAAGATATAGAAAAGATAACTGGTGCAGAAAGAGGTACTATAGTTCATTTAGTTATGCAGATACTAGACTTTAATAAGATATATACTATTGATGATATAAAAGAGCAAATAAGTAGGTTTATTAAAAAGGGAATAATAACTGAAAAGCAGTCTAGAGTAGTTAATCCATTTAAAATATATAAATTTTTTAAATCTCATATAGGGCAAAGGATGTTAAAGTCATCATTTATTAATAGAGAACAGGCCATATATGCTCAAATCAAACTTAAAGATGTGTATATATATGAAGATTTAGCAACTGAAGGAAATGTACAAGACTTTGATGAAGAAAGCATAATGCTAAGGGGTATAATTGATGCATACTTTGAAGAAGATGATAAGATTGTTATAGTTGACTATAAAACTGATTTTGTAAATGACGAAAATAAAAATGAAGTAATAAGTAGGTACAAAAAACAATTAGATTTATATTCTGAAGTGGTAGAAAAATTAACAGGAAAAGAAGTCAAAGAGAGGTACATATATCTATTCGGAATAGATGAAGATGTTAGTATATAAATAAAAACTTAATATAATTAAACTTTAAATATAAAAAATGAAGGTACTAAGCTAAGTATCTTCATTTTTTATATTTATAACTAGTGATAATAAAAGAATAATTAACATAGTATGAAAATAAGCGAGTGAAATTTTCATAAGGAAGTGATACTTTGAGCTTGTTAAGACCAACTTATGTACAGATAAATCTAGATAATATAAAACATAATTTGCAGGAAATAAAAAAATATACCAAAAATAGTACTAAAATAGGCGCAGTATTAAAGTCAAATGCATATGGGCATGGTTCTATAGAAATAGCTAAACTATTATGTAGAGAAGGTATTGATTACCTATGTGTAGCAACACTTAGTGAAGCTCTAGAATTTAGAAGAGAAAACATTAAATCTCCTATTTTAGTTATGGGATATATTCCAAATGAACATATAGAATTAGCAGTTGAAAATAATATAACTATAACTGTAATTAAAGAAGAACAAGGAAAAATTATAAACAACATATGTAGTAAAATAAACAAAATAGGAAAAGTTCATATAAAGTTAGATACAGGATTTAATAGATTAGGACTTAAGGTAAATCAAAATACATTTCAAGAAATATATAGTTTATTATTATTAAAGAATTTATATATTGAGGGTATTTTTTCACATCTAGCACTTAGAGATGAAAAATCAGATTATATTCAATTTAATATATTTAAAAAGACTATAAATGAATTAGAAAAAATTAAGACGATACCTATAAAGCATATTTGTGATAGTATAGGGTTTGTTTCATATAAGGATTTTCATATGGATATGGTGAGGATAGGTGCAAGTATATATGGATACAACAATAGAGACTCTTCCTTACAGCTAAAGCCTGCTATAACATTCAAGTCAAAGATAATTCAGGTTAAAGAGGTTAGAGGTGGTGAGGCTATAGGATATGATTATTCGTATGTAGCAAATAAAAATATTAAAATAGGAATTATACCTTGTGGATATGGAGATGGGATACCAAGAAGTTTATCAAATAAAGGGTATGTAGATATAAATAATAAAAGATGTAACATAATAGGTAAAATATGTATGGATCACCTTGTAATAGACATTAGTTATTTAGATAAATGTGATTACGATGCAGATGTAGTATTTTATGGAGAAAATGGTCCTACACTTTTAGAAATAGCAAATTTGATAGATACAAATAGAAATGAATTATTAAGCTTAATATCTAGAAGGGTAGATAGAGTATATATTGAGAATGGAGAAATTAAAAAAATTTTAAACTATATATACTAAGGGGGAAAATTATGATATTTCCAGAAAAACTAAAAAAAGGAGATACAATTGGAGTTATAGCACCAGCAAGTCCATCTAAATCTAAAACAAAAAAATTACTAACTTATGAATTAGAAAAAATAGAGCAAGAATTAAATAAATTAGGGTATAAAGTCAAATTTGGAAAGACTTGTTATCTAAGATATAAGGGGTATTTAGCAGGTGAAGATGAGTTTAGAGTAAAGGACATAGAAAATATGTTTTTAGATAAAGACGTAAATGGTATACTTTGTCTAAGAGGTGGATATGGAACACTTAGAATAATTGATAAAATAAACTACAACATTATAAAAGAGAATCCTAAGGTATTTATAGGGTATTCTGATATAACAGCACTTCATATAGCCTTTAATCAAATAGCGAACTTAGTTACCTACCATGGAATTATGGGATTAAATTTTTTACACTATGATAAATATACTTTTGATTCATTCTCAAATATATTATCAATGGAAGATGAAATTATTATAAAAAACCCAGAAGACGAAGAATTACATACTTTAGTACAAGGAAAAGCTAATGGGATTACAGTAGGAGGAAATCTAGCTGTAATAATTAGCACCCTTGGAACAAGATATGAAATTGATACAAAAAATAAAATTTTATTTATTGAAGAAATAGGAGAAAATATATATAAGATAGATAGAATGCTTACACAATTAGAACTTAGCAATAAGTTAAATGACTGTTGTGGGATAATATTTGGAGACTTTAAAAAGTGTAGAAAAGATAATGAAGATGATTATGATTTATATGAATTATTATTTGAAAAGATTAAAAAATATAATAAACCATGCTTATGTAATCTAAAGGTAGGTCATTGTACATCATCAAATAGTATTTTACTAGGGGGAAATTGCTACTTAGATGCTACCAATAAATCTATAAAATTTGTAAAATAATAATATCTATTAATAAAAATAACATAAAAGGAAGATGTTTAGACATCTTCCTTTTATGTTATAATCAAACTATTAAAATATATAAGTAAATCATATTATTTAGGAGGATAAAATGAGATTTATTCATACATCAGATTGGCATCTAGGAAAAAGCTTAGAAGGTCACTCAAGATTGGAAGAACAAACCAAATTCTGTGAAGAATTTATACAGATAGTGGATGATAATAATATAGATATGGTTATAATAGCAGGAGATATATATGACACATCAAATCCACCTGCACAAGCTGAAAAATTATTCTATAAAACAATATCAAGATTATCAGACAATGGGAAAAGATGTGTATTAATAATAAGCGGTAATCATGATAATCCAGAAAGACTACAAGCATCAAGCCCTCTTGCACATGAGCAGGGGATAATAATACTTGGAAATCCTCTAAGTAAAACAGAAGTATCTAAGTATAAAAACTTTGAGATATTAGAAGCGAAAGAGGGATGTATAAAACTTAATATAAATAATGAGAGGGTTGTTGTTATAACGCTGCCATATCCAAGTGAAAAGAGGCTTAATGAAGTAATACTTCAAAATGATGAAGATAAAGAAAGACAAATAACATATTCTCGAAGAATTGGTGAGTTATTTAAAGAATTAGAAGAAAACTTTGAAGATGATTCAATAAATTTAGCAGTATCTCACCTTTTTGTTGTCGGTGGAGAAGAAACAGAATCTGAAAGACCAATACAACTTGGAGGAAGTTTATTAGTAGAGAAAAAAGACTTACCTCAAAAGGCTGATTATATAGCTTTAGGGCATTTACATAAAATGCAAAAATCTTCACAAAGGTTAAATGCATACTACTCAGGATCTCCTATACAATATAGCAAAGATGAAAGATCATATACTAAAGGATGCTATATAGTTGATATAAATAAAGACAAAGAAATAACAGTAGAAAAAAAATACTTTAAAAACTATAAACCTATAGAGGTATTTAAATGCAATGGAATCGAAGATGCATTAGAAGTGTGCGAAAAAAATAAAGACAGAGATATATGGTCTTATTTTGAAATAAAAACAGATGAAGTTATATCACAGTCTAACATAAAAAAAATGAAAGATACATTAAAAGATATAATAGAAATAAAACCAATAATAGCATCAAAAGAATATAATGAAGAAATAGACGTAAAAGAAAAATCTATGGGAGAATTATTCAAGGAATTCTATGAATTTAGTAGAGGAGTAGAACCTAAAGGAGAGCTTATGGATTTATTCTTAGATATAATAAATGAAGAAGGTGAAGCTAAAGATGAGACCTATTAGATTAGAGTTAAGTGGTTTAAATAGTTATATAGATAAATCAGTTATAGATTTTGAAAAACTAACTGATAGAGGTTTATTTGGGATTTTTGGTAAAACTGGAAGTGGTAAGTCAACTATATTAGATGCAATGACAATAGCTATGTATGGAAGTATACCTAGAAATACTAAAGAATTTATAAATAGTAGCTGCGATAAAGCAATAATATCTTATGAATTTGAAATCGGAAGTAAAAACGCAAAGAGAAGGTATAAAGTAGATAGAACTATAGTTAGAACTAATACAGGTACTAAAACTTCATATGCAAGATTAATAGAGATGTATGAGGATGAAAGTGAAAAAGTATTAGCAGACAAAGTTGGAGAAGTAAATAATAAAATCGCTGAAATTGTAGGATTAACAGCTAATGATTTTATGAGATCAGTAGTACTTCCACAAGGTAAGTTTAATGATTTCTTAAAGCTAGCAGGTGCGGATAGAAGGGACATGCTAGAGAGAATATTTAATCTTGAAAAATACGGAAGAGGATTAATAGATAAAGTTAAGAAAAGAAAAAACGTACAACAACAAGCTTTAAGAGATATAAATTCTAAGCTAAGTCAATATGATACTGTAAGTGAAGAAGTATATAATCAAGTACAAAAAGAGTTAGAAGAATTAAGATCATTAGAAATTAGTAAAAATAAAGATTTTGAAATAAACCAAAATAAATATAAAGAAGTTGAAGAAATATATGAAAAACAAGTAAAGTTAGAAAACTACAAGAAAAGAAAGCATGAATTAGATTTAAAGCAAGAAGATATATCAAAAAAAGGAAGACAACTTGAAGATGCATTAAATGCAGATAAGATTAATCCGTACATAAATGCTGTATTGGAGCTTGAGAAAAGGGTTAATGAAGATAGCCTAGAAAGTCAAAATTTAGAAAAGAAACTAGAATTGTTAAATAAAGAACTACTTATAACTAAAGCAAATTATGAGGAAGCATATAAAAATAAAAATGAAAATATGCCAAGACTATCTGAAGATAGAATCAAACTTCAAAATGCAATAGAATTAGAAGCGGAGTTAGTTGGTTTAGATTCTGAATTAAAAGATATAAAAGGCAAGGGTATAGGTTTAAATCAAGAAAAAGAGATACTTATAAAACTAAAAGAGGATTTAGAAAGCAAGAAAGAGATAGTAATAAATAACTTAAAAAGCTTAGAAGAGAAAATAAGTGAAATAAAGATAAGTGCTGATCTAAAACAGAAAATATTTTTAGCCTATGAGTATGAAAAAGAATATAATAAGCTTTCAGAAAGTAAGACTGTTAAAAATAATAGATTGAATGAAATAAATAAAAATCTAGATGAGATAAACTTAAAGTTAAGATATATTCAGAGGGATAAAGATTCTGTATTGAAAAAACTAACTGAATTAGAAGAACATTATGAAATTTTAATTAAAAAATCTCCAGGAACTAATGAAGAGATAGTTAATAAGACTGAATATATAGCAAACTTAAGAGTAAAGGCAGAATCTATAAAAGAAAATGAAATTAAAAAAGAAGATTTACATAATAACTTAAATAAAATACTAGAAAATAGACATCAGGTAGAAAGAGAATTACATACTTTAAATGATAAATTAGAGGTTAATCATACAAATATAACTTATCTAGAGAAAGAATTAGAAAAGCTAAAGTATTTAAATTTAGCAACAGAACTTAGAAAAGAATTAAAGGAAAATTCTCCATGTCCAGTATGTGGATCTAGAAATCATGAGCATGTAGATGATACAAACTATAATGAAAATATAGAGTTTACTAAGTCAAAAATAGAAAAATTAAAAGAAGATGAGTCTAATATAAAAGTAAAAATTGAAGAACTCAACAGAAAAAATAGCGAGTGTATATCAGTAGAAAAAATAATATTAAAGGAATTAGAAGAGGTAAAATCTAAAATAGGAGACTTAAGTTCTAATGAACTAATAAAGAAGGTAGAAGAAGAGTCTAAAAGGCTAGACATATTAAAAGTTAATCTACAAAATTGGAATAAGGATAAAGAGGAAAATGAAAGTAGTATAAATAAGGCTAGAGAAGAAAAAAACAAAATTGAAAAAGATGAACTAATACTACAAGAGAGTATAAACTCTTATAAGAAAAATATAATCGAATTAAAAGAAGAACTAGCAGCAGTTGAAGAAAACTATAAAACAACAAAAGAAAACTATTTAACACTAAAAGCAATAACTAAAATACAAGATTTAGAAGTGAAAGTAGAAGAGATAAATAATAATGAAAAAGCATTAGAAGATTTAAATAATGAATACTTAAAAATATCTAAGTCAAAAGAAGCAATGGAAAAAGATATAGTAAATTATCAAAATAACCTACATAAAATAGAGTTAGATTTAATTCAAGCTAGAGAAATTTATTCTGAAAAGAAAAAAGTGAGAGATGGAAAATACAATGAAATAATAGCAACAACAAAAGGTGAATCTCCAAAATTATTGTTAGAGAATCTAGAAAATAATATAAATAAGCTTATATCTCAAGAGGAAATGATAAAGGATAAATTAGAAGCTCAAAGGTTGGAATTTGAAAAAACTACATCTGACAAATCAAATATAGATGGAAGATTAAAGATAGCAAAAGAACAGTATAAAATACAAACAGATACTTTAAATAAATCATTAGATGAGTATAAATTTGAAAGTATATATGCTGTAAAAAGATCATTATTAGATAAAGAATACTTAAGAAAACTACATGATGAGATAACACAATATGAAGAAGAGCAAAAAGTATTAGGTATAAAGATAAATGATCTAGTTAAATCAATAGGTGATAGAAGAATAAATGAAAAGGACTTTAATGAATTAAAAGATAGTATTGATAACTTAAAAATAGAAATTAGTAGGATATCCCAAGATATAGGATCAAAGCAAACTATACTAAGTACCCTAAAAGAATCTTTAGACAAGATAAAAGATTTAAATAAAGAGTTAAAGGCAGTTCAACATAAAGTGGATTTATTAGATGATCTAGATAAGATTGTTCAAGGAAATAGATTTGTTGAGTATGTTGCTACTAATCAATTAAAATATATAGCACTTGAAGCATCTAATAGATTAGAGTCTATAACTAAGGGGAGATATGCATTAGAAATAGATTCAACATTAAACTTTGTAATGAGAGACAACTTTAATGGTGGTCAAAGAAGAAGTGTAGATACTTTATCTGGAGGAGAAACATTCTTAACATCACTATCATTAGCATTAGCATTATCATCTCAGATACAATTAAAGGGAAGTGCTCCCCTTGAATTTTTCTTCTTAGATGAAGGATTTGGATCTTTAGATAGTGAACTACTAGAAACTGTTATAGAATCACTGGAAAGACTACATCATGATAAACTTAGTGTTGGAATTATAACTCACGTTGAAGAGTTAAAAAATAGAGTTCCAATTAAGTTAATAGTATCTCCTAGTGAAGTTGGACAAGGATCTAAAGTAAAAATAGAATATAGTTAAAAAAAATTGGTGACTACATGGGGAGTATGTAGTCACCATATAAATATATATACTTATTAGGGGGAGAGATATATAATTTCCGCTCTCATTTATAAGTATTGGTAAATTTTAAATTTATATTCAAAAAAAATAAAAAATAACCACCTAACCAGGGGGGGGATTAGGTGGTTTAAAGAATATTTGGGGGAAAGAATTTTTTTTATATCCGATCACTAAATTAGAATATTAACAGGAGTTTTGATATTTATAGTGTAAGAGAAACTCTTTTAATTTCTCTTACACTATAGTATATGCAAAAATATTAAAATGTGACATAAAAGTATAAAAATATGTAATTAATTTAAATATTTGTCTAAATTTAGCAAAGATTTAAATTCATCGAAACTAATCTTATCAATAAATGAACCTAGCCTTTGTTTTCCTTGTGCATTATTTTCATAAACGTTAACTATTTCAGCAACTAGTTCTAATGCATTTTCTTCAGTTAAATTCATTAAAATCTTGTCTCTAAGTCTAGGCATAGCACCATATTTTTCTAGTAAATCTTTCATTTTACCTCCTTTTTAAATTTAATACTATTATATGGGGATAAAAAAAATTATAATGCAAATGTATTTTAATAGTATTGGAAATGATAGATAATATAGATTATATCTAAATTAATAAATTTCCAAATAAGGGTAAGTATGTTATAATATATTAACATATAAACAGAAATTTAAAAGAAATTAGGAGTGTGGTTTAGGTTGGAATCGACCGGTATATTGATTCAGATTATTGTATTAGTGATATTACTTATAGGATCAGGATTTTTCTCAGCATCTGAGACTGCATTAATGTCACTTAGTAAAATAAGAATAAGACATATGAAAGAAGAAGGGGTTAAGGGCGCAAAGCTAGTAAGTAACTTAATAGAAGAGCCAAATAAGTTATTAAGTTCTATATTAATAGGAAATAACGTTGTTAATATAGCAGCAACTTCTATATCAACATCATTATTTATTACATTATTGGGAGCTACAGGAGTTCCTATAGCAACAGCTCTTATGACAGTATTAGTATTAATATTTGGAGAGATAACTCCAAAAACTATAGCAGCAAATAGTTCAGAAAAAGTGGCTATACTTGTTTCTAAGCCAATAAAGGCAATAATATTTATATTAACTCCAGTAGTATGGGTACTTAATATAGTAACAAATTTAATATTTAAGTTATTTGGAATAAAAACAAAAGGGAATGAACCATATATAACAGAAGAAGAATTAAAAACTATGGTTAATGTAGGACATGAAGAAGGTGTCCTAGAAATAGAAGAAAGAGAAATCATAAACAATGTATTTCAGTTTGGGGATATGCAAGCTAAAGAAGCTATGGTACAAAGATTAGATATTATAGCTATAGATGTTGAAGATTCATATGAAGAAATAATACAGCAGTTTAAAGAAGAGAAATTAAGTAGAATGCCAGTATACAATGAATCTATAGATGACATCATAGGTGTACTTAATATAAAGGATATCATATTCTTAAGTGATGAAGAGATAGCAAATTTTGATATAAGGTTGTATGTAAGGGAAGCGTTCTTTACATATGAATTTAAGAAAATCACTCAACTTTTAGAAGAGATGAAAAAAGAAAAAATACAAATGGCTATAGTTGTTGATGAGTATGGAGGAACTGCAGGTATAATAACTGTAGAAGACTTAGTAGAAGTAATCGTTGGAGATATAGATGACGAGTACGATGAAGAAGATGAAGATATAATAGTAGTTAAAGAAGATGAATATATCGTAGATGGGGGACTTAAAATAAGTGATGTCAACGAACTTATTGGAGTTAGATTAGAGTCTGAAGAATTTGATTCTATAGGAGGCTACATCATAGGTTATTTAAGAAGACTTCCAGAAGAAAATGAAGTTATAGAAGTAGATAATATAAGATTCTGTATAGAAAGTTTAGATAAAAATAGAATAAAGAAAATAAGAATATACACATAAAACACTACAATATTGTAGTGTTTTTTGTTTTATTTGAAATTTATATAAATTAATTTTAATAGTAAAGATATTTGTTAATAATTAATAATATATTATAAGGGAAGTGATTAGATGAATGTAATAGATAATAGATTCATAAAAGTATTAAAGAAAAACATGATATTTATATTACTATATACAACAGTATTTATTTTGATTTATAAGACATTTCATTATATATCACCATTTTTAGTAGGAGGTATTATTGCATTTTTGATAAACCCTATATCAGAAAAATTAAGGTATAAGTTTAATATAAATAAAGGTGTATCAACTTTAGTATTAAGTTTTATTGCAGTTATAATATTTGTAGTATTAGCTGGATTATTAATAATGGCGGGAATAGATAGTTTATTAGAATTCGTAAATAATACTGTAAATAATTATGATTACATAAGTGATTTTATTTCAAATATAGCAATTAAACTAAATTTATATTTAGAGCAACTTGAGAACATACCAAACATAAATATAGAGTTTTTAATGCAAAAATATAGCACAAATATAGTAAGTATAGCAAAACAATTATTAGAAAGTTTCGTAAATTTTTTAGGATCAATTCCATATATATCTATATTCATTATAACCTTATTCATATCTACATATTTTATAGCAAAAGATATAGATAAAATAGAATATAGTTTTTACAATATGTTCTCTGAACCAACAAAGACTAAGGTTAAGAATATAAAAAGAGAAATAATAAAATCAATATTAGGATATATAAAAGCTTATGCCATATTAATGGGAATAACTTTCATAGTAACTTGGCTAAGCCTTAGAGTATTTGATATACCATATTCTATGACGTTAGGTATTATAGCTGGTTTGTTGGATTTAATACCTTTTTTAGGGATAGTAGTAATATATTTACCTTTTATAGTTTATTACTGTATAGTAAAAAACTATCTTATAGCAATAACTCTTATAGTTGTATTTGCGCTACTATCATTGTTAAGACAGGTTTTAGAGCCTAAATTAGTATCCACCAATATAGGTATTAGTCCATTAGCTACATTAGCAGCCATATTCATAGGTATACAAGTAAAAGGAATAATTGGAATAGTATTTTTTTTAGGTCTTACAATAATGCATCAAATATTAAAAAAGGTAGATATACTTTAGTAAGTTTTTGTAATATAATAGAAATATAAGGGATATATTACTTAACAATTATTAGACCAAAGAAAGAAGGTATAACCATGAAAAATAAAGTAGTAGAAAGATTCTTAAAGTATGTGACATTTGATACAACTGCAGATCCTAAGAATGCAAATTGTCCATCTAGCGAAGGACAAAGAGTTTTTGCAAACTACTTAGTAGAAGAACTAAAATCATTAGGATTAGAAGATGCTAATGTTGATAAAAATAGTTACGTTATGGCAACTTTAAAAGGAAATACAGAAGGTGTTGATACAATAGGATTTATATCTCACTTAGATACAGCTCCTGATATAACTGGGAAAAACGTTAAACCAAGAATAATAGAAAATTATGATGGAAAAGATATAGTACTAAATAGAGAATTAAATGTAGTTACAAAAGTATCTGATTACCCAGAATTAAAAGGCCTAGTTGGAGAAGACTTAATAGTTACAGATGGTACTACACTACTTGGTGCAGATGATAAAGCTGGTATAGCAGAAATAATAACAGCGATAGAATATTTAGTAAATAACCCTGAAATAAAGCATGGAGATATAAAAGTAGGATTTACTCCTGATGAAGAAGTAGGAAGAGGAGCAGATCTATTTGATGTTGAAAAATTTGGTGCAAAATATGCATATACAATAGATGGCGGTATAGAAGGTGAACTTCAATATGAAAACTTCAATGCTGCTGGAGCTACAATATCTATACAAGGAAGAAACGTACATCCAGGTGCATCAAAAAATAAAATGGTAAATGCATTACATATAGCAGCTGAGATATCTGAAATGTTCCCAGCTAGCGAAAGACCAGAGACTACAGAAGGATATGAAGGATTCTACCACTTAAATGATTTAAATGGTAATGTAGAAAATGCTAGTATGGTTTATATAATAAGAGATCATGATAAAGAAAAGTTTGAAGCTAGAAAAGCTCACATGCAAGATGTAGTAAATAAATTAAACGAAAAATATGATGGAAGAATAACATTAGACTTAAAAGACCAATACTTTAACATGAAAGAAAAAGTAGAACCTGTTAAGTTTATAGTTGATATAGCAGAAGAAGCTATGAATGAAGTTGGAATAACTCCTAAAATAGTACCAGTTAGAGGTGGTACAGATGGGGCTAGATTATCATTTATGGGTCTTCCTTGTCCAAATATATTTACAGGTGGTTTAAACTTCCATGGAAAGAACGAATGTATACCAGTAGGATCTATGGAGAAATGTGTAAATCTTATAGTTAAAATAGCAGAAAAATATGCTCAAAAATAAATAAAATAACAAAAGGCTATCTCTTATTTAAGAGATAGCCTTTTATTATTTTATAAGTTTATTTGTATAAATATGTAACAATTCCGTATAAAAAGAATATATTTTTAGTAAGTAGAAAATAATCTACTAACCTAAAAATACAAGGAGAGGAATTGTAATGCCAAAAAATAAAATAGATATAGATAGAGAAAAAAGAAGAAGAAATAGGGAAGAAAGAAGAAGAAATAGAGAAATAAGAAGAGGAATGCGTGAGTGCGAAGATTCATGCGTAAATGAAGATCCAAATGAAGATATAAATTTAGATCCAGATCCACAAGTTGATATAAATGTAACAGCGGATGCAAATGCAGATGCAACGTCAGAATCAACATCAGAATCTAATGCAGAATCAACAGCAGATGTAGATGCAAATGCAGATTTAGACACAACAGTAGATGCAAATGCGGACCTAGATGCGAATGCAGATTTAGATACAACGGTAGACGCAGCAGTAGACGCAAATGCGGACCTAGATGCGAATGCAGATTTAGATACAACAGTAGACGCAAATGCAGACCTAGATGCGAATGCAGATTTAGATACAACAGTAGACGCAAATGCAGACCTAGATGCGAATGCAGATTTAGATACAACAGTAGACGCAAATGCAGACCTAGATGCGAATGCAGATTTAGATACAACAGTAGACGCAAATGCAGACTTAGATGCGAATGCAGATTTAGATACAACAGCAGATGTAGATGCAAATGCAGACTTAGATGCGAACGCAGATTTAGATACAACAGCAGATGTAGATGCAAATGCGGACCTAGATGCGAATGCAGATTTAGATACAACGGTAGACGCAGCAGTAGACGCAAATGCAGACCTAGATGCGAATGCAGATTTAGATACAACGGTAGACGCAAATGCAGACTTAGATGCAACATCTGATTCAACATCAGACTCAGATGCAACAGCGGATGCGGACTCAACAGCAGATGCAGATGCAACAGCAGATGCAGATGCAACATCTGATTCAACATCAACATCAGATTCAGATGCAACAGCAGATGCAGACTCAACAGCGGATGCAGATGCGACATCTGACTCAACATCAACATCAGATTCAGATGCAACAGCAGATGCAGACTCAACAGCGGATGCAGATGCGACATCTGACTCAACATCAACATCAGATTCAGATGCAACAGCAGATGCAGACTCAACAGCGGATGCAGATGCGACATCTGACTCAACATCAACATCAGATTCAGATGCAACAGCAGATGCAGACTCAACAGCGGATGCAGATGCAACATCTGATTCAACATCAGACTCAGATGCAACAGCAGATGCAGATGCAACATCTGATTCAACATCAGACTCAGATGCAACAGCGGATGCAGACTCAACAGCAGATGCAGATGCAAC